>JAEZKD010000134.1 GCA_023415655.1 Bacillota bacterium
CCTTTATGCGTAGTCAATATATGTTCAACTATGGATGGATGATCCGTATCAAGTACAACATATTCTGCATTTTTAATAAGCTCTGCTTTGGAGTCTATATATTCCTTCGTAATACAATCGGTGATACTCATATCAACAATTGCCGCTTCCATTTCACCATGCTCATTGAGAATTGCCATATACGTTGGTGTAGATTTTCCTTTTGCGATAAAAGAATCCTCCATATCAATATTCATCTCTTGCGCATGTTTTAAGATACTTTTTCCTTTTTCATCATCTCCAATTGGAGAGAGAAACTTTGTTTTTATTTGAAGTCTTGCAAGGTTCTCTGCGATATTTCTACATACTCCACCATAAGAGACACGAACTCTTCCTGGATTGGAATCCTTTGCTTTAAAATTTTGATTCGAAAAGCCAACAATATCATAAACTGATACGCCAAATACTAAAATATACGGTTCCTTTTGACAGCACATTTGTTACTAACTCCTATTTTTTCTTTGTTTGATTGAAATCACCTATGACTATGAAGGACATAGGTCCCGAATAGTTGCGATTTTAGTATCATATCTTATTTTTTCATAAATAGCAACATGATATATCTATCAGGCAAAAATTTCTAGCTTTTTATTGCTTTTATACCCATATATTTCGATTGCTTGTTTACCCTATGATTAATTTTCTACATCTTATCACAGTTTATTCCATTTGTTAATACTTTCTTAATAAAATAAGAATCCCAAAACAAGTTGAAAAATAATTTAATATTTGTGAATAATTTGTTGCATAATTTATAGTTAGCAAGTATAATATGTCTGCAATATATAATTTCTAATACTTTATGATATCTGCAAAATTTTATATAGAGAGGTTACTATGGAAAAGAATAAAGATAAAGCTATTTGCCGTTGCAAACAAGTATATTACGAAGACATTGAGCAAGCAGTCGCAAATGGTGCAACTTCATTTGAAGAAGTTCAAGAAGCTACTAAAATTTCTAAGGGCTGCGGACGCTGCAAAGCTTTTGCCGAAGAAATTACTACTCATATCCTAAAAGGTACAGTTGCATAAGCTATGCAACTGTACCTTTTTTAATTACCCGATCATTCAGTTTCTGATAGATGGAATGCATCCAAGGCTCAGAGCTTGCAGTGACTGCTTCCTCGATAGGAAACCAACGAACTCCTGAATTCTCATCTTCTTTTACAACAAAACTTTCCTCTTCGCTCGCTTCTAATAGAAAAGTAACGTTCATATGAAGATGGGAAGGTACATAATGCCCCCGTTTGATATGACCATTCACAGTTAATATTTCAAGGGAGCAGATTTCTCCATCGATTGCGTTTACCGTGGTTAATCCTGTCTCTTCCTTTGCTTCTTTGATTGCTACGGCAAGCAAATCTTCTTCTCCATCTGCATGTCCCCCCGTCCAAGTCCAAGATTGATAAATATTATGATAGATTAATACTACCTTGGTTCGTTCCTGATTCACAATCCAAGAGGAAGCTGAAAAATGTGCAATTTGATTCTCCCTAGTCAAAACATCCGCTTCCTTTTCTAGATATGCTAGCATTACTTGCTGATCTACCATTTCTTGCTCATTTACTGGTATGTAAGCTTTGATTTTATGATATAAGTCCATAGTATTCCTTTCTTATATTGTGTATGATTGATCATGAAATGTTCACATGAAATATTTTTTCTAATCTTAACACATTTTAATCTTAAATGAAATAGAACCTTTCAATCTTTAATATAGATGCAAATTATTATCAAGAGTTAATGGGGGACATTTTGATCATACATACATATAACCTTCCAAGGAATAAGAAAACGGGACCATCGATTTCTTTAGATTCGACAGTCCCATTCTTTTATGCATGTTTCGCTTTTTTTGCTTTTCCTAGATAAGCAGCTTTGACACTCTCATCATTTAATAAGTCCAATCCATTCCCCTCTTGTATAATGTTACCAGTCTCACACACGTATCCATAATGAGCTAACTTTAATGCAAGATGAGCATTTTGTTCCACAAGCAGTATGGTTACTCCCTCTTGATTCACAGTATGAATGATATTCATGATATCACGTACTATAATTGGTGCTAAGCCAAGGGATGGTTCATCCATCATCATAAGCTTAGGACGACTCATCATTGCTCTTCCTACCGCAAGCATTTGCTGCTCACCACCAGAAAGGGTTCCAGCCATCTGCCAAGAACGCTCCTCTAGACGTGGAAATAGATTGTAGATACGTCTGATATCATCTTCTAAGCTATCCTTACGAAGATAAGCTCCTATTTTAAGATTTTCAAGTACTGTAAGATTGGGAAATACTCTTCTACCTTCTGGTACTAGGGTAATCCCTTTATTTACAATGACATTCGGAGCACTTCCTGTGATATCCTCACCTTGGAAGTTGATCTTACCACTTTCTAGCTTTACGAGACCTGCTATTGAACGTAATAAAGTACTTTTTCCAGCACCATTCGCTCCAATTAGAGTTACAATATGACCTTCCTCTACATTGATTGAAATTCCTTTGACTGCTTTAATACCACCATAGGAGACATGCAAATCCTCAATACTAAGTAAATTATTATTCGTCATCTTCTGCACCTCCTAGATATGCTTCAATTACCTTTGGATCATTTTGTACCTCAGATGGATTACCACTTGCAATTAATTTACCAAAGTCAAGTACATAAATTCGATCTGAGATTTCCATAACAAGATCCATATGATGTTCAATCATAAAGATGGAAAGATTAAAATCCTTTCTTATCTTTGCTATAAATGAAGTTAAATCATCTGTCTCCTGAGGATTCATACCTGCTGCTGGTTCATCTAACAATAATAGCTCTGGTTTCGTAGCTAAGGCTCTAGCAATCTCAAGATGACGTTGCTGTCCATAAGGTAAGGAATAAGCTAGCTCATCCTTAACCTCACAAAGTCCAAGAATATCAAGCAATTCCATCGTTTCTTTTCTCATCTGACGTTCTTCTTTATAATTTAAGCATAAGGTTGCAGAAAGAAAATTGGCTTTGGAACGCATATGCTTTGCAATCAATACATTATCAAATACCGTTAATTCCTTAAATAAACGAATGTTTTGGAAGGTTCTAGCCATCCCAAGCTTCGTAATCATATCTGGTGTTTTTTCAATTCTTTTCGAGTACTTCTCTGGATTTTGACCAAGGTATTGGCGCTTTGCCTTTCCCTTTGGGAAATTGGACAGGATTGGTAGATCATAAAAGAGTACCTGCCCATTGGAAGGTTGATATACACCTGTAATTACATTAAAGGCAGTTGTTTTCCCTGCTCCATTAGGTCCAATCAAAGAAACGATTTCTCCTTGATTGACATGCAGTGATAAATTATCAACAGCTACAACACCACCAAACTGCATTGTTATATCATTTACTTCAAGTATTCTATTCAGCATGATCGACACCTCCCTTCTTAGGTGTCTTTATCAATTTATTCTTTAGCTTTAGAAAAGCCCTGACAATGCCTTCCCATGAAAATTCCCTCTTGCCCATAATTCCACGTTGATAGAATAATACAACTAACATTAAAAGGATAGAGAAAACAACCATACGAAAACCCGTACGGAATAAAGGAACTTCAAAGCTACCAATAACTAATGGTTCATCAAAGAAACGAAGCCACCATTCCTTACTCATCGTAACAAGTAAGGCTGCAATTACGCTACCAGTAACACTTCCGATACCACCGATAACAACAATAAGCAAAATATCATAGGTCAAGGCAATGCTAAAGGTTTTTGAGTCAATCGATCTCATAAACATTGCAAGCATACCACCGCTAACAGCAGAAAAGAAAGAGCCAATTACGAATGATAACTGTTTATGACGGAATAGATTGATTCCCATCGCTTCCGCTGCAATTTCATCCTCTCGTATTGCCTTAAATGCTCGCCCATAAGAGCTGCGAATCAACAATACCATCAATAAGATACAAATTGCTGCAATCACAAAGGTTTGAACAATCGAAGAAAACCCTTGAATTCTCTTGAGTCCGTAGGAGCCATTGGTAATGGAATCCATCTGTGGACTTGAGATTAATGCTCTTACAATCTCGGAAAAACCAAGTGTTGCAATTGCGAGATAATCGCTCTTTAGTCGTAATACAGGGATACCAATCAATGCAGCAAATAAGGAAGCTACAAGACCACCAATGATCAGTGCAATGATTGGTATTAACGGTTGAAGAAACGCTGGTAAGCTATCCAACCATTGTTTTACCGATAGAATGGTTGATGAGATATCTGTTATGTAAAATACACCTTCAATTTCGTCTGTTGGAATTAAAAATAACGCAGTAACATAGGCACCGATTGCCATAAACCCAGCCTGGCCTAATGAGAATAAGCCAGTGAAACCTGTAACCAAATTCATAGAAACAGCAACGACTGCAAGGATAATGCCCTTTTGAATTACGGTATAGGCCATACCAAATTGTAATTTATTCCCCTCTAGAAAGAATAGGAATGCTAAGGCACACGCTAATAGAAGAAGGGAATATGTAGTTTTCTTTTGCTTTTTCATAATCTCTCCTCTCAGACCTTATCAATATTCTTTTCACCGAACAGACCCGTTGGGCGAATCAATAAAACGATAATCAGTAAAATAAAGGTAAAGGCATCACTAAAAGTTGAGTATCCAAATGCAACTAAGAAGGTCTCACAAATACCAATTGCAAATCCACCAACAACTGCGCCTGGGATACTTCCAATGCCACCTAATACAGCTGCTACAAAGCATTTTAAGCCTGGTAGAGTTCCACTAAAAGGAGTTACTGACATACGATCAGTAAAGTAAAGAATGGAGCCAATCGCAGCTAAGAGAGAACCAATGGCAAAGGTTACACTAATTACTCTATTGATTTTGATACCCATCAGCTGAGCAGTTTCAAAATCTTTGGATACAGCACGCATCGCCATACCAATCTTCGTATGATTTATTAATTGGATTAATGCAATCACTAAGATAATGGTAAGAACAGGTGTAATGAAGGTTACTATGGATGCTGACACCGTACCAAAGTGGAAGATTTTCTTTAAGAATGGTATCTCTGGGTAACCCTTTGGAAGAGCAGTAAATAGATAGGTTGCCAAGTTCTGTATCAAGTAGGATACACCAATGGCTGAGATCATGATGGACATTCTTGGTGCATTTCTCAATGGTTTATATGCAACTTTCTCAATGATAACTCCGAGTGCAACCGTAATAACACACACCAAGGGAATGGCAATTTGCCATGGCAGACTTGCCATGGCAAATATCATAAAGTAACCAGCCATCATAAAAATATCACCGTGTGCAAAATTGATGAGTCGGAGTATACCATAAACCATTGTGTAACCAATTGCGATTAACGCGTACGCTCCTCCAAGGGAAACTCCGGTTAATGCATGTTGAAAAAAGGTTGATATACTCATTCGTATTTCCTCCAAATATGTATTAATTCTCGATGGTAACTGTCTTTAAGAAAGAGAAAGCTCCATCTTTAATTGTCTTAATAAACGCCATATCCTTATTCGCATCACCGTTCTCATCGAACGTGATAGCACCTGTAACACCATCAATTGAGATTGCAGCAATCGCATCACGAATCTTAACAGTATCAGTAGAACCAGCCTCTTTGATTGCTTGAATTGCTACAAGATAAGCATCATAACCAAGTGCAGAAACAGCTGGAATAATTTCAGACTGACCTTTCTCTTTTAAGTATGCCTTAAATCCTGTAACAAATTTCTCTGCCTCTGCATTCGCCGGATCCGCATCATCAAAGAAAGTAGAAAGAACAACGCCCTCAGCATATTCTCCAGCATTCTCAATAATGGTGGAATTCTCCCATGTATCACCAGCCATAATTTGAGCTGTAATTCCAAGTTCTCTTGCTTGTTTGATGATCAATGGTGCGGTTGCAATAGAGGATGGTGCAAAGATAACATCCGGATTTGCATCTTTAATATTCGTCAAAATCGCCTTGAAATCTGTTTGGTTTGTCTGGAACTGTTCTTCACTTACAATTGCTCCTTCACCAACTAACTTTGTGAAAGCATCTACGAAATAGCTACCAAGACCAGAGGAATAATCATCTCCTAACTGAGTGATTACTGCTGCTGTTTTAGCACCAGCTTGGCTAGCATAGTTTGCCATTACAGTACCCTGAAATGGATCAAGGAAGCAAACACGGAAATAGTAATCATTACCTAAGGTTACCTGAGGGTTCGTACAAGAAGCACCGATTGCTGGAATTTTAGCCTCTTCAAAGAACTCACCTGCTGCAATCGAAACACCAGAGCCATAGGAGCCTAATACTACCTTAACTTTAGAACTGATGAGACTCTGAGCAGCGCTGACTGCTTCTGTCTTATCACTCTTATTATCAACTTCAACTAACTCAATTGTGTAGGTCTCGCCATTGATTTCAACCGTTGGATAACACTCGTTTGCATAACGCATACCTAATACTTCTTGGAATCCACCGCCACCATTCTCCCCAGTAAGTGGCTCAAATACACCAATCTTAATTACTTTCGAGTCACTGTCAGAGGCCTTTGTACCACAGCCACTAAGCAACCCCATTATCATTACCATACTTAGAATTAATGCTAATACTCTTCTTTTCATATTGCTCCTCCTGTTTTTCTGACAAAGACATTTGTTTTTTTATTTTAACAGTATACTACGTCATAGTGATAAATTCAATAGGTTTTTTCAATAAATTTATATTCTTACCATAGTCTGGAATAAAAAAGGAACTGCCCATAAGATTCCATTTCTAAGATGAACAATAATCTTACGTGCAGTTCCTATTACATTGTATTTACATCAAACAAATTTATTCTTCAAAAAAAGTTATCATTTTTTTGTTGTTTGAAAACATTTGTATTTGCTCTAAAAAGCTTTCACCATAACGTACATATTTATTTTCTCCAACTCCAGTTACCTCTAACATTTCTTCTTTGTTAAAAGGTAATCGAACACACATATCTACCAGTGTTTTATCAGTGAATATAATGTATGGTGGTAATCCCTCTTTTTTTGCGATCTCAAAACGAAGCTTTCGAAGTTGTTCAAATAAATCCAATCCTTTGGAATTTAAGACCTCCGATTTCTTTACTGCTTTTTTACTCTTTACTGCTTTCTTTGGCTGCTCCTCCTCTAGAACAAACTTCATCACAATTCTTTCTTCCTCTGATAAGATTCGTTTCGAATTATTCGTTAACTTAACCAAAACATACTTGTCCTTGGTTAAAGTGATGTAATCTTCTAATACTAGATAGTTCATTACTTGTTTTAGTTTTGCTTCACTTACATAGCTTAGTACGCCATAGCTTGTTAAATGGTTCAATCCATAAGAAATCAGCTTTGCCTGATTCAGTCCTCGTAAGGTACCGATAATTACATTGGCACCGTATCTCTGTCTACACTCCTGTACACATTCTAATACGGCTTTTGCAATCTCAGTTACATCCTCTGTAACAAACTCTGTCAAGCAATTTGAGCAATTCCCACATGGTCTTTCTAACGTTTCACCAAAATAGTTTAGCATATACTCTCGCAAACAATTTCTCGTTACGCAGTAATTTTTCATCTGTGACAAGCGTTCACGATCTCGTTCTTGAATTGTAATCAATTCCTCTTTTGTCAACTCTTCATTCTCATTCCCATTTTCAATCATAAACTGATTGAGGATTAGGTCTGCAGGAGAATACAAAAGGATACATTCTGAAATTTCTGAATCTCGTCCTGCTCTACCTGCTTCCTGATAATAGCTCTCCATATTCTTTGGCATATTATAATGAAGGACGAAGCGAACGTTAGATTTGTCAATTCCCATCCCAAAGGCATTCGTAGCAATCATCACTGGCTTCTCATCGTAGATAAAATCCTCTTGATTTTGCTGACGTTCTTGAAGCTCCAAACCTGCATGATATCTAGTTACATTGATTTGATATTTTTGAAGTAGATAATAAAGCTCATCGACATTTTTTCTTGTAGCACAATATATGATACCACTCTGATTGGAATGCTCTTTGAGATAATTTATTACAAACTGTGTACGATTTGACACAGTCTGAACCTCAAAATAAAGATTGGTACGATCAAACCCAGTAACTACAAGATTCGGTTCTTGTAACGAAAGTATTTGAATGATGTCCTCTTTCACCGCCTGTGTCGCGGTTGCTGTAAACGCGCTTAAGATTGGTCGCTTAGGTAGCTTATTAATAAATTCAACAATTTTGAGATAACTTGGTCGAAAATCTTGCCCCCATTGGGAGATACAATGTGCTTCATCCACCGTTACCATCGATATCTTACATTCTTTCGCAAACTGGACAAAAGAAGGCATCTCCAGTCTTTCTGGTGCAACATAGATGATTTTATATTGTCCCTGTGACGCTCGTTGCAATGCTAATTGCGTTTGATTCATCGTAAGAGAACTATTGATATAGGCTGCGTGAATTCCAGCCTGATTCAAGGAAAGCACTTGATCCTTCATGAGTGAAATCAAAGGTGATATCACAAGCGTAATTCCTGGTAATAAAAGTGCAGGAATCTGATAACAGATTGATTTACCTGCACCGGTTGGCATAATGCCAAAGGTATCTTGTCCTCTTAAGATACTTGATACTAAAGATTCTTGTCCATATCGAAAGCTTTCATAACCAAAATGCTTTCGTAACATCTCAATTGCCTGTTTCAAACTAATCTCCCATCTATTTTACATAATCTATTTTCTAGACACACCTGATAGGTTGGGTAATGCGCATTACCTTTTTTCTACCGTGCAATCAAATTAACTCTTATTACTCTTAAGAATTATATCATATCTAAAAAAAGATGGAACTATTTTGTATGATCAACCTTAAATCTCTTTTTATATTGATACATGCGACTATCAGCTAAATTATATACATTTTTAACAGTTCTTTCCTCTACTTCCCAACTAGTCGCATATCCATAAGAAATACTAATCTGAAAATCCGTTAACTTCTCATTGATACGTTTCATCTCCTCCATAAGTTGGTTTAGATGAACATTTAATTGAAATCCTCTAGCATCTGAGATTAAAACTATAAATTCGTCTCCTCCCATTCTTCCAACCGTAGCAATTTCATGAAAGGTATTATAAATCATTTTGGCTACTGTTGTAATAAGGACATCCCCTCGATCATGTCCAAGTCCATCGTTTACTTGCTTTAAGTTGTTAATGTCGATGCTTAGAATGCCATACGGCACCCCTTCTGGAATCTGTTCAAACATCTCCATGGTTTCTTCACAATAACGACGGTTTGGTATCGAAGTCAATGTATCCATATAAGCTTGCTGAATCAATACCTCCTGCTTTCGTTTGTTATGTATATTCTGAGCCACATCAATACAGTAGGAAATTAACATAAATACAACAAACACCAACACTCCAATCGGAAGTATCGCTACAAAATATGCATTGTAAGCCCCCCTAGAATACCCTTCCAAAAGATAACGAAACAAATCAATGGCAATGCTCATTACCACAACTAGAATACCAATCATCTGAATCCGTGTGGATAATTCCTTTTTTCTAATCTGCGTACTTAAATAAATGATAAGATAGGTCGCAATCATGACTGTAAAAACATGATAATAGGAAAGACTTTTATGAAGGTGATTTATATTCATTGCTTGTAAGGTAAATGCTAAAATATCAAAGATCCAAACACCAACAATTAATACCCAGTAAAGGATCCGGTAGGATAATTCCTTCAATAGTTTAATTTCATCAAAGAAATATAGCATCAATGGTATCGGTACCAAATAAAGAGTGCAAAACTCAATGATAGTGGTAAGTGATATGCTTAGTAGAAATATCTGAAGTATATGACTATTCGCAAGAGTCCATAGCCCAATTAGAATGGATATGAAGGAAATCTGAGACATCTTAAGAAAGCTCAGTTCATATCCACTCATTATAATAGTTATCATAAGAAAGCAGATTCCAAAGATTACGAGAAAGCCTCCAATAAAAATTTGAACTCCATGTTCCGCTAAAAAGAGTGGAATGGAATCCTTAGTATTCGTTAAAATAATTGGATAAAATCTTGAAAAGGCATCCTTATTCGCTGGATAAAACTCAATCGTAAGCTCCTTATTGGCATATTGACTAGGGAGTTCCACAAATTGATACCCATGTCCGAGTAACAAATTAGCATTCATACGATCTATTCCATATTGATATATCACGTCACCCTCAAGAAAAACGCACATTGCACAATTAAGCGTATGTACTCTTAGCATCGCATTCACATATGGTGCTTCTGGTAAGATTACTTTCATTGTAACCTTATCCGGCCATTCAACCTCTGGAATCGTAAGGTGTTTTAGTGAAATATTATCATAGGTTTGTTGCATTACGGTAACCTTCCACCCTTCACTTAAGTTCATACTGCTATATTTCTCTTTGGATTCTGAAAATATCCATACAACGCCTATTAACACAACTAAGATAAATAGGACTCCAAGTAGTATTTTCAATTGTCGCCTTTTGGGAAACCCGTACTTCGTCATTCTCTGCTCTCCAAATCCTCTAATTGGACTGTCTCAAATCCTGAAGCAGCAACTCAGCTTTATTCTTAAATTCTTTTTGCTCTTCATCTTGGTATCCAATCGAATATATCTGATCTATTTGCTCTTTATTAAAAAGGTACACCTTATTAGCTCCCATATATCCTTCAGGGTAGAGACATCCTGCATAATCATAGATTTCATGACTTTCAACCTCTCGTTGGCATACCCCCATAATCATAACTCGTTTCGTACTGTCCTTTAATAATACTACCGATCCAATTGGTAATAAACGTTCCATCATTTCTTTTTCTCCTTTAATACGTTCTCCACATAAGCTAAAAATCTTGTCTGCTCTAGTTCCAGTGCTGCTTGATAGTACACTATCTCAATTTGATCCCTATTAAAAAGAAAGGTTTTGTCTGCCCCCAGATACCCCTCAGGAAATAGACATCCAGAATAATCATATATCTCATCCTCGGAAAGTGCTTTTTGACAATAACCGATAATCATTACTTTTTTCGTACTCTCCTTTAATAGTACAACTGAACCAAGTGGTAATAAGTTCTCCATGTAGTCCTCCTCATTTTTAAACTAAAAGATTATAGATTCATAATCCAACCAAGTAAAAAAATCACGCCAAATATTGTAACAACGGTAGAAATAAAACCAAATAATAAGGTGAATTTACGTTGGTCACGTTTTCTTCTTTTCTGATATTTTGGTGTTTCAATTAAGACAATCCCTTGAATTGAGGTACTAGCACCTAATCTTCCTTGATTCACCATATTGCTATTATATGATACTCTAATCTTAGATCCAATAGGGAAGTCACTGCTTTCTACCATATCGGTTTTGCTCATAATTTCTTCCCCATTTAGTTTTAGCTTTACTTTCAATTCAGAATCTCTACCAGCATCTAGATAACCAACTACGGTTGCTTCAGAATAGATACGAGATTCGTTCTTGTTCATTGTTAAGAAGATTGATGTAATAAACCAAAACACGATTGCTATCATAAACATTATTATTGCGGCAACTAACATTTAACCATCTCCTTACCACCAACCTATAAAGTCACCGAAGTCATCCCACACAGAGGTAACTCCATCTGCTACCGTTTCAGCCATACCACCAATATCAATCTCAACCGAGAGATCAACTCCAATTCCAAGAGAAGCTCCTAACTCACATTTTACTACACCATCGGTATAACCAAAGTTAGCTTTTGCCCCTACTCCCACATTAACTGCGGCACTACCGCCTACTTTGCCACCTAGTACATTCATGCCAGCACTGACACCTGCTTCTACTAGGATAGCCTCGGCACTAGCACTTGCGCTCGCTTGGAATTGACCATCTACCATACCAAGCCCAAGTTCTGCATTCGCACTTGCACTTAAAGCACCGACTTCTCCTTTTCCATAGAGCCCTATCATATCACTTCCTATTTGTCCCTCGGCATTGATATCAAGAACACTCACACTTGCACCAACCTTAGCATTGACACCTGGGCTAAGCTTACGATTATTATTCTGATCGACTACATATAACCCTGCACTCAGCTTGGCAGTTGCCTCAGCATTCCCAACCTTAGCAGTGACAGAGCCTTTTCCCCATTCCGTTGCTCCACTAATACTTCCCTCAAGGAGACTAACACTACCAGTCACACCAACGGATCTTTCATAGAGGTTTCCAAGCTTCTTACCATATTTTTTCTTCCATTCATCATCTGTCATTGCATCATCGCTATAACCTGTTCCTTTGACTGACGTACGATAGTCTTTACTCTCTAAAAAGTCATTCACTTTTTTATCCGTTGAAGTAAGACCACTTCCGGCTTTATTTAAAATCTCTGCTTTTCCAGATTGTTTTAATACATAAAGCTTGGATCCATCCTCATTCTCATACTTTAGACCATAGGTTGTCAAAGTTGATTTACGATGCGTTTTTTCAAAATCTAGACCGAGTACATTCCATGCATAGTCATCGCCAGCCAATATAAAAGCGGACGCCGATGCAGCAATTTTATCTTTTGTTATAGTTTCCTTATAATTTAAAAAACTAAAATCAATACTTCCCTTTTGATCAAACATTGCTTCATTCGTACTTTTATATGGAAAACCAAGTATCTGGATGCCGAGCCGATAGACTATATCCTCGGTATCGCTATATAATGTACATCCAGCTTGCACTGTTGAAATCAAAGTTTGAATATTAGTATGTAACGTATTCAAGTCGGAACAAATTGAATCAAGCTGTCCTTCAATGCCCCTTCTTCTCAACACCTTATTTGGTAAGGTCCAATAAAAAGAGGAGATGGAATTACTTGCTTTCGTAATATGAGACAAGCAAGAGAGAGCTGTCTGACTTGCTTGTTGTACACAATCAATATCAATCGCTATTCTAGACATAATCCTCCCTCGGTAAGCTATCTTCTACTGCTACCCGTAGATGTACCTTTTTGCTGCGCTGCAAGGCGTGCTGCCTCTTGCGCTTCACGTCTTGCTCTTTCTGCTTCTTCTTCTCTTCTAATATCCTCATAAGCCTGGCTAATGGACGAATTCAAAGAGTCAATTTTCCCTTGAATGCTAGATATCAAGTTAGTAACCTCATGAATAGCCGTCTCATACAAGGGTTCCTCCAAAGCCACCCAAGATTGTGATAATCCTGCTTTGTAAGTATTCATTGATGAATTTACACTACTCAAGGAATCCTTTGCGGACATATTGCTCTCCTCCTTACATTAACATTAATCTTGAACCATTCAATATATTTGCTTCTCTTACCGTAATTCCAATGTTATAAATTGCTCCAGTTTCTCGATCACATAACACATCGTTATCCATGCTTTCATAGAAAACATTAGCAAGATCGGAGAAAACACGAGATAAGAGGGAAATCGCGTCTGCAATTCGGATATCTTTTGGGAGTAATGTCTCAAAGGTTTGTTCTGCCATTGGCAGATAAACCTCTACTAATACCTTATCCTTCATCGCTCCTCCTCCAATTCTTCTGTTCTTGCAGTTAACGTCTTAATTAAAGTATATTTACCCTTGTCAATCGCATAACCAAAATCTTCTCCGATCTCTTGATAGAGCTCATTCGTGGTTTGATTAACCTTTAGGGTATACTGTCCACTAAAACCATTGCCAAGCCATATTCCCTTGGAGGCATTCACATGCTTGCGATACCAAGGCGTAGCTGTGTATGTTGAAGCCGCTTGAATTTCTTCAAGTATCAAAATGTGTACACGGTACTCCTTCTCTCCCTTTTCTAATAGAACTCTTAGCTTATCTTTTCCATCCGCAGACAATTGGTCCATCAATGCCTTCATCGATGGAATCACATAAATCATTGGTTTTAGTCGCTTCATCTCAAGCTCTTGATTGGTCGAATCTTTATACGTATGATTACGCTTTACTAATTCTTGGAACATAGTCACAATTTGCTCATCCAAATCTTTGTTATAGTACTCAATCGTTGAATCAAATACATAATTTTTACATAAACCGGCTGCATCGAACACAATTAAGGTTGCTTCCTCTTGTTGCTTTTTATAGACTTCCTTTAAGACACAAGTCAATGCAAAACCAAAATCTGAAAGCTTACTAATCTCATTTGAGTAAACCACATTCACATAAGAACTAAAATTAAAGGTTACCACGTTCAATGACTTTTTATCTACACCTATCGGAACATTATGGATACTTTGTATTTGCTCTGTTACAAATTCAAGATTCACAAGCGAAGGTAAAATTGGTATTCTCTTGGCATAACCACTGTGGTTATCTTCTTTTTGTCTTTGGCAGAATGCTTCTACTTCATCAAATACATGATCCGTATCAGCAACGACATATGCCGTCTGGAATTCATACGTCTTGTCAGTTTTGATAATTCCTCGTCCTTTGTATTTGGATGGATATACTCCCTCTGTCGTTCCAATAATCGCAGAGTATTCTGACTTATCATTTAGTTGTAATAAGAAAATCTGTTTGAAGTTTTGTTGCAATCTTAAACGTACTCCATTCGCTGTAGATACCGATAAGATAAAGTAAATCCCGTATTTGGTACCCTCTCTTGCAAGGTAAATTAGAATTTCCTCCGTTTCTGGATAGCTTTCTGCATATGCTGGGTAATTGTTAATCACAACCAAGATATTTGGTACCTTAGTTTCTTTTGCTTCATTGTATTTGTAGAAGTCTCCACCAGAATCGGCAAAAAGTTGTTTTCTTCTTTTTATTTCTCTACTTAGCATCTTCCACAGATTCTCTATTCTCTCATGATCACCATTGAACAAAACATCTCCAACCTGCGGTGCCTTTTTAAAAGCTCTTAGTGTTTCTGCTTCAAAATCTAGTATGTATAGATTTAAAGTATCTACAGTATGTTCGATCAAAAGATGATACATCATGGTCGTTAAAAAGTTCGTTTTTCCACTTCCTGCAACCCCATATACCAAAGCATTACCTTCTTCTGAAAATGGAACATAAAGTGCCTTTTGTGCTTGATTGAATGGGTCATCTAATTGGCCAATCATAGGCTTTAGCTTAAACTTCTCTTTCTTTGCGCTTGGATACCCATCCAGTAGTTCGTGTAACGAAATCACAGGCTTCATTGCTTCTAGCCACAATGGACGTACCGCTATTTTTTCTTCTTTGGCAAGATCCGATAAATACTTTGTGATTGCCACAATTTGCTTTCGTTTTGATTCTGGGATTGCATGTTGATCCTTTGGTTTTACCTGTCGAATCACGCGACCCAGATTATCAATGATTTGAATGGAATGATCCACTTTATTTACGATACGATCCGTCGGCTGATATGGAGCTCCACACCATGCAGATTGACCTAGATCAAAATATTCATTGAAACCCACCTGAAGATAAAAACGCCCTGTATGAGATAATTCTGCTGCATCTGGTCGCTTGATCATATCCATACTATCAGCTTTTTCTTGTACCTTAAGACAAACGCGAAAACGTGAATTACTCCATATCTGATCATCTACAACACCAGCAGGCTTCTGAGTAGCCAAAATCAAGTGAACCCCTAGACTTCGTCCGATTCTGGCTGCACTGATAAGCTGCTCCATAAACTCTGGCTGCTGAGTCTTTAACTCTGCAAACTCATCAGAAATAATAAAGAGATGTGGAATCGGCTCCTTTACAACTTTTTCACGATAAAGCTTCTGGTATTTATAGATATCCATCGTACCTTCATTGGAGATACGTCTTGCTTCATTAAACTCTGCCTGCCTTCTTCTTAATTCACTTTGAATCGAGATTAAGGAACGTTTTACTAAAGCTCCATCTAGGTTCGTAATTGTTCCTGCTAGATGTGGTAATTTGACGGTATCATTCTCGAACGCACCAGTTAATCCTCCGCCCTTATAATCGATTAAAATAAATGACACCTCATCAGGATGATAATTTACAGCCATCGAAAGAATATAAGTAATAATAAATTCACTCTTTCCAGATCCCGTCATCCCAGCTACCAAGCCATGAGGTCCATGGAATTTTTCATGCAAATCTAAGTAGAAGATATCTCCTCTATTATCCACACCAACTGGTGTCTGCAAGGTCTTCGTTGGATCATTTTCCTTCCACCTTGTGAAAGGATTCAGCTGTTCCATCTTTCCAACCTGAAACATCTCAAGAAAGGTAAGCATATCTGGTAGTTGATATCGTTGACTTGAGATATCCAAATGGATGTTTGCAAGCTTCTTTGCATACAATTCTAAGTCTAGATTAAGCTCAATATCAGGTTCAAACTCTATCTTATGTCCTGATATATCATTTTTATCATACAAATATCCGAGTTTTTCTTCTAGCTCTACAACTACAGAGCAATCCTTTGGAAGGTTATGTAACAGTTTATCTATGGTGATAATACTAACCCCATAGTATTTATCACTTGTAATAAAACTAGTGAGAGACTCCAACTTCGAAGCTAGTTCCACACTTCCAACGAAGACAAGATAATTAGGTAATAATTTCGAAATATCTGAACTATGTTCACTCATTCTCTCACTCTTTAAATGATCGAAGAATGTACTGATTTCCTTGAGCTCCTCTTGATTGCTAGCCATATATCGGAAGGTTTTTTGTTCATTCCATGCATGAGGAAGCCAACGAGCAAATCTCCAGAGGTTTTCTTCTTTTTCATCATACAGAAATACCATCTTTACTTCATCGTAGCTATGCATGGTTGCAATCTGAAGAATCATACCACTTAAAAAATTCATCACCTTTTCTCTCTCACCAATAATACCACTGACGTAATCCTCAATCATGGAATAAGTAATAGGTACGTTATGTAAGAGCTTTGGTTCTTTTGCTAATTGATACATCTCCTCTTGAAGATTATCATCGTCTAAAGTAAATCTTTTCTCTGGGTATTCCACTTGAGCAATTAAATTACGATTCCCAATTCCTACCCGTATTGATAGATAATCATTGTGCCGCAATGTCTTTTCCCAAAGCGTACGATTTTTTTCTACAATTCGATGTTTACATTGTTTTAGATCTATGTAATTTTCTTTTAGAATACTTTCTTGTAAGACACAGATTTCTTCAATTTCTTTTCGTTTCTCGACCAAGTAGTTTTTGTATTTTTCTTGACGTAGATGTTCACGTTTGATTCTTTGTTTTTTCTCATACTGCTTTGTTAAAATCGGCCATAATAACGTACCTAGCAGCATACTGCTGCTCATCACAATACTAGGTGCCGCTTGAAGCCAAGAGGTATCATTCACGACTGCGTTCACCACCGTAAATGCTCCCATTGATAGCGATGCCATACCCATTGTTAATGATGGTCCAAGCGTCAGAGCAAGTGGGAGTGTTTGATTAGCCTGAGATTGTGGTGGTGCATCTATTTTAATGATTTCATTATGGATATCCCGTTTGAATCTAGGAGAACGGAAAAAAAGATCCTCAACAACTGCAGCTTCAATCACGGAATCATCCTTAGGAATCAGCTTTTGTTTTTGATAAATAGTGAATTTGTCCTGTCGATAGGACACTTTATCATCTGGATTGTTATAAGAAAGAAATCCTAGACCAAGAATAATCTTTAATCCTAGGATGTAGATAATATCTCCCACATGTAACTCTTGATTTGTGATACGAATCCCATTCACAAAGGTTCCATTGGCACTTTTTAGATCATGAATTGTTATTTTACTTCCCTCGATGTTAATCTCAACGTGTCTAGAAGAAACAAAAGGGTTGATAAATACAATGTCGCAATCGCTACTTCTTCCAATGAGAATTTTTCCACTCACTGGTAGTGTCAGCTTTTGAAAAATTTTTCTATTTTCAGTCACGGGCTCTGTATATATCAAGCCTTGTTCATTATTTGCAAGTTTAATATTATAAAAGTGTAGAGGTTCTAGTTCAACTTCTCTTAGGTTGGTATTGTTCGTTTGATCGAATATCATAACATTGGGATTAGACTCCATTACCCATTTGTGTAAGATACCTTCAATACAAATAACGTCTTCCCATTGATTATTTACCGCCTTTTTTCTTAACCAATGACACCCACTGACCTTATCAGGTAAAGCTAGATGCGCGATTTGTGTTCCAGTTAATAATGTCAGCTGCACAAGTCTCCTCCTAAGCATTACTGCTTTGTAGCGATGTAGAGTCGCATAATTGTCATTGTTACCTTATCCTCCACCATTGGTTCACCAGAAGATTGCATGGATGAAGGATAAGGTATCAAATAAAACTATGCGACAATTCCATCATACGATATGTTACTTAAACTGATTCGCATTGTTTGTGACCGTTGTTTCATCTGTCTCATATCTTGTAACTGTTTTATCCAAAAAGTCTGCGTAACTTTCAATGATATCCTTATAAGTATCAAACTTTGGTGCTTCCGCATTAAAATTGGTTCGTATTGCTTCGCCAGCTTCACTCTGCCAGGAATTTGCCAACTCATCCATTGCTTTTTTTATTGCCTGAAGATCTTCATACATCTTCGTATTATCACTACGAATACTAACTGCTAATGCTGCTACTTCCGCAGTTGATATATTGATTCCGATGTCTGCCATGTCAAATCCCTCCTAATTTGTCAATTTCTTAGCCGCTGCAACAATATCATCCTGCGCTGCCTGATATGTAGCTGAACTTTTCTTTAAGAATGAGGAATAATCCCCCATTAACTGTGCCATCTTATCAAAGTCATCTTTAAATCCCTCAATCTGAGTGGTGAATGCCTGATTATCAGCACCCTTCCATGCACTACTTAATCTACTAACATTACTAAATAATGCTGTGTATATGGATTGATAGTCTGCAATTACCTGATCAAGTTTGGTAGCTGCTTCAGTTAGCTTTTGTGGATCAACAACAATTTTTTTACTCATTTTTTTCCCCTTTCAATTTATTATATAATCACTCTCTGCAAACTAAGATGGGAGAGAGAATTATATCATTGTTCAATTCTACAATTTGGCAGCTTTTCTTGTAATTGTTTCAAGGTGTCTTCTGAAATCTTGGTATCTGTGAGGTCAAGTACCTCCAAGTCTTTCAGTTCATAAAGTGCAGATAGATCCGTTACTCCCGTTCTACCCATAATTAATACCTTCAGGTTCGTGAGTTTTGATAACTGATCGATATCCGTTATCTTTTCATTTCCATCAATGTATAAATCGGTAAGATTCGTTAGTTTCTCGATTCCCCTCAAATCCTTTAATTCATTGTCTGATATAATAAGAACACTCAGCTGTTGCAAGGTCGATAACTGACCTAAGTTCGTGATTTTATTCTCACTAAGATTTAGATAATCGAGTGCAATTAACTTCTCTACTCCGTCTAAACTTGAAATTTTATTTTTCTGCAGATTTAAGTATGTTAAAAATACGGATTGTTCCAATTCTTTGATCGAGGTCAATTGGTTGTCCACTGCTGACAATCCAGTCAATAACTCAATATCTTTGACATCCTTAAAATCAGTAAGTTCTTTTTGATCGAGTTGTACTGTGTATTCTTTTGGTAATGGCGTAGGTGTTGGGGTATTCGTTGGAGTTTTCGTTGGAGTTGGATTAGAGGTTGGCAATGTTGTTGGAGTTAATGTTATAGTTGGTTGCTGTTCTTTTGATCGACTAGAAGTAATCACTACAATTGCAACTACAGCAATTACTAGCACAGCAATCACACTAAGAAACATTAACTTTTTCTTGTTTGATTTTGTCGGTGCAACCTCTGGTTCAATCAGTGGTTGTTGTAACAATGCTTCAGGAATATGGTCTGGTATGTCATCTACTATCTCTTCATCATGTAAAAGAGCAATCCCACTTAACTGAATCGTCCTCTCATCAAATGAAGTTTCATTCTTTTGGGATTCCTCTTCATTTCTAAGAGAAACCGTGTCTTTCGTAATACATTCTGCTGGTAATGTTTCCAAAGCGTGCAAAAAATCTTCTGGTGTTAGATAACGATCATTTGCATTGAATTCACAGGCTTTTAATACAACCTTGGCTAGGCATTCTGACCCAAACATAGGAAGTGGCAATTTTTCTCCTTGTAACCTCCTATTGAGAGCTTCTTGCCTTTGATTATAATTCGGATGTGTTACTTCTAAAGGAGTAAATGGTCCTCGTTTATGATTTAAAAAGTAATAAAGTACCATACCAAGCGAATAAATATCCGCCCTTGTATCATAAGTTTGACCAAAGTAAACCTCAGGAGCCATATAACCATAGGTTCCTTTGATGGACAAATGACTCTGTGCACCTTGCATCTGACGTGCAATTCCAAAATCTCCTAGCTTAAAATCTCCATCTTCTGTTACAAAGATATTCCCAGGTTTGATATCACGATGAATAATATTTTTTTTATTACATAGTATTAAGGCTTGGCACAGATTCTTCCCCATATTCACAATATCTTCAATCGTAAATGGATGCTTCATCTGATAGTCTTCAATGTTCTCAAGTAACTCCATTCGAATCAGAAGATAATAACCTGCGCTATCCTTCTTGGGAACAATCTTATGGTCCTCAAAACTTACAATATTCGTTCTTCCCTTTAATTCAGCCATTAGACTTATCTCACGATAAATTACTTCAACAATATCTTTAAAATATTCCGTTGCCGTATTTTGGTCCATGCCTTCATAATATAATTGCTTTTCTTCGCTCTTATGTCGTGGTACGGGAATAATTTTAAGAGCACTATAGTATCTCTTATGAAATTCTTCCTTATAAATCTTATATACGTAACCATAGCTTCCTTCACCAAGAAACTCTTCTATGTACCAAGACTCCCAAAAGGGCTCTAAATCATGCGGATTCCAATCATTCATACTATGCTCCTAATCTACATACTTTGCGTCTATTATATAAAATTTCTACCATTTTTTCAATATTTATCCAAAAGTTATATAAAATTATTCATATAGATTAGTACAAAAAAACATACCCTTCACATTATGATTCCTATCATGTGAAGGGTATGTTTTTCAATCCTGTGCTCGAAGGGATTCGAACCCCCGACCCACGGCTTAGAAGGCCGTTGCTCTATCCAGCTGAGCTACGAACACATGCTGTTTTTGTCAGCTCACTTAGAATACATGAAAAAAGCTTAATTGTCAATACAAATGCAACTTTTTTCTCCTTCCAATTTCTGCATGCCGGATTGCAAAGCATCCCCCTTGAAGACACCATATCTCCAAGAGGGACGAAATATTAGATGAATGGATGATAATAAGTAGATCAAACAACTGTAATGCTTCCAGAACACAGATATCGTCCAGAACGACGTTCAAATAGCATAATTTGTTCACTGCTGATATCAAAACGTATCGTAGCACCAATCTGATAAGTAACTCCGCCAAAGATGACAGCGGTTAATAAAAAGTCACCAATTCGTATCTTCACCGTAGATTCCATACCGGTTGGCATTGCACCATAAATAATACCTTCCAATGCTCCATCTTCTGAAATTTTGATGAATTCAGGTCGAACACCAAGTACAAAGTCGTCATCTGCGACTGGCTGTTCTTCATGAAGTGTGAAATCATCTTCATTTACCTTTGCGATATGATAACGGAATACTTCATCTTTATTACCTTTTTCAACATAATTTGAATCTTTTAACTTATGTTTTCTTGCTTCGATTTCGGTTTGCTCTTCTTTGCGCATCTCTTGCTGACACTTAGAAAGAGAAAATGTTTTGGATGGTATGAATTTCACTTGCTTATCATTTAGGATGGACAAAGCAATCGAATCTGCTTGTTTTTGAGAACCTTTTGCTTCTATGAAATTGATCGATGGATTTCCAACGAAATCAGCTACGAATAAATTATTCGGTGCATTATATACCTCAAGTGGTGCAGCATACTGTTGCAAAACTCCGTTATTTATCAAACAGATTTTTGTCGCAAGTGTCATCGCCTCCATCTGATCATGGGTAACATAGACAAAGGTACTTCCTGTTTCCACGTGTAATCGCTGTAATTCATATCTCATCTCAAGTCTAAGCTTAGCATCTAGATTCGAGAGTGGTTCATCCATAAACAATACGCTTGGTTCTGGGGCTAGAGTTCTTGCAATTGCCACACGCTGTTGCTGACCACCAGACAATTCCGCTGGATAACGATCCATAAACATACCTATTTTAACAATTCTTGATACTCTTCGAACTGCAAGATCGACTTCTTCCTTTGTTAATTTTCTTTCCTTTAAGATTTTATTACCATTTTTAAGAACTTCAAACTCTTTACTAAGACTAAATCCTCTTTGTGCATAGGTTTGTTGTATCTTTGATAATTTCTCCTGTAACGTTTCAACTATCTTTTTAGCTTTCTCTACAACATTATTCGACTCCAAGAGTTGAAAGCTGTATAGTTTTTTCGCAGTATAGATGGAAATCTCAAAAGCATCGATAAGCATAAGTGTCGCTCTTTTCTCATCTATGATTCCTTTTTTATCCTTGCATTCTTCTAATACCTTAACAACATCTTTTGGATTATGTAAGATTTCAATCATACGGCTTAAGTTCTTTGCCTCATAATCGTATTGAGGAAGTTCTTCCTTGATGTTACTAAGACCAAATGCTATGTTCTTATAAACGGTCATATTTGGCCACAATGCATAGTTCTGGAATAGAAATCCTACTTTTCGTTTATTGGCCGGAACGTTAATTCCTAAATCACTATCAAAGACTACTTTATCCCCAATAGTAATTCGTCCACTCGTTGGCGTCTCTAATCCTGCAATCATTCTAAGTGTCGTTGTCTTACCGCAACCAGAAGGTCCAAGTAATGTGATAAATGAATTATCCTCAATCTCCAAATTCAGATTTTCTACTGCGTAAAACTTACCCCAACGCTTTGTTACATTCGTTAATTTAATCTCTGGCATGTTAATTACCTCCAATACCTTTGTCTAGACTAGCTCCAGTTAATTTATTCACTACTGCATTACAGATTAGAATCGTTACAATCAATATCAGATTGATTGCACTAGAGAATGCATACAATCCCATCTCATCAAAGTAATCTAACGTGGTTGCAACAATAAACCCTTGCACGCATAACAGCATGAATAATGATAATTCTCTCAAACATGTCATAAACGGTAATAAATACCCACTAATGATAGATGATTTCTGAATTGGTATGATAATTCGAAACATTCTCTTAAACCAAGGAATGTCCTGTATAATAGCTGCTTCTTCGATTTCACCCGAAAGCTGCAACATGGAATTTAACGAACTTCGACTTGCGAATGGGATATACTTTACGGTACCTACAATGATCAATAATGTATATGTATTAAATAAATTAATCTTCTCATTGGAGAATAAGATAAAGAATGCCGCACCAACTGCAATCGAAGGCATTAGATATGGCAAAAAGGCTACAGAGTTAACATAGTTCGCAAAGCGGTTTCTTCTATGCTTTGACACTGCATATCCAATTAAGGTTCCAATCGTACCTGCTAATAAGGCACAACAGATAGAAACAAAGATGGTCCCTCCAAACGCCTTCCATATCGTTTCATTAAATAGAATACCCTTTTGCCCATACATACCATTCTCAGTGATATTCTCACTGGTCATCCACCATTTGGTTGTAAGGTTCTTTATATTACCAGTGTACAAGAAACTATAGTCCCCTGGATTTGGTAAAAAGGTTTCAAATGCAAATGAGATGATTGGAAAGATACTTGTAAAGAAGGTTAAGATTGTAAAAATAATTCCACTCACATATTTCCCTACTTTACCGAGATTGATCTTTGATATCTGACCAGACTTACCAGTAACTGTGGTATAGCTCTTTCGGCTCTTTAAACTCACCTGATTCATCATCAAGATTGCTACACCAAAAATCATCATGATAATTGCAAGTATACTTGCTTCTCCAGTATATTTTGAATTCATGGAAATATATTTTGTAGATAAGGTTGTTAAACCAAGGTAATGTGGAACTGGATAACTACCCATTGCACTACCAAATACAAGTAGGATAGTCGAAAGGATGGCTGGCTTTACCATTGGTAAAGTCACGCGAAACATTGTCTTATATTTTGGTGTATCCAGAATCGTTGCTGCTTCCTCAAGATTGGCATCCATATTACGGAAAATTCCACCGATCAAAATATAAGCGAATGGTGCGTAATGAAGTCCTAGTACCAATGCACTAGGGAATAACCCCTCACACCACCAGCTTGGCATATGAATCCCAAACAAAGAGGCTAATAAACCATTGGAGGTTCCAGTTACCTTATTACTATTGAATAGATTTTGCCATACAACTGCTAATGTCCACTGAGGCATAATGTATGGAAAAATAAAAATGGAACTTAAATATTTCTTAAACTTCATGTTGGTTCTTGTTACTAAGAAAGCAAAGAACCCTCCATAGAGTATAGAAATCACACAGGAAAATGATGCGAGCAATACGGTATTCGTTAATGGTCGCCACAGATTTGTTTTTGCTAGTCTTCCAGTAAATAAATCAATGTAATTGGCGAGGGAATATCCCTCTGTCCTACCCGTTAGGTGGGCATCAATGGTTCCTGGATGTATCGATATCGTATCCTTGATAATTGCCACAATCGGAGCAAAGGTGGAAAAAGTTAACACAATTCCAAATAAGAGTAAGACTACATTCTGTGGCTTTGAAAAGAAGGTTTTTACTTTATTTCCTACGATTACACGTTTGCTGGCATTGTTATATATTGTCTGCTTCATAAATCTCTCCCTTATAAAAGGGCTGCTACAAGACCTTTTACTTGATAACAGCCCTTTCATTCTGCATTTTAACAATAAGTGCCAATTATTATTCTGGAGTATACTTCGTCAACATTTCAATCCAACTACCAACGGTAAATGCAACGGAGGAACAATAGGATGGATCTTCAAGAACAAGCTTTCCAGTTGTTGTCCACCAATCATATCCACGGTCATTCTTACTGTCGTAAACATTGACACCATCTTCGTATCCACCAGTACTATGACTGTAGGTTGCTTCGATTGCAGTTGCAACTTCTGGATTGGAGGAGTAACCACCCATATCTTTACCCCATGCACTGAAACCGTCCTCGGTACATGTCATATAAGCGATAAACGCACATGCAGTCCATGGAAGTGGGCTATTATCTGTTACAAAGAGGTAATGACAATATCCATAGCCACCAATACCTGTATAACCATCCTGATAAGCAGCAACCGTTACATTCTTCTTAGAAACACCATCAGATTCCTCTATCGAACGAAGCTTGGAGTAAACTAATAAACCACTCTGATCTGTTGCAGAGTCAGTTACAAGAATATTAGCAATAGGTCCATCGTCTGTTTGTGCATTGTAGTTCTCTACCCAAAGCTTAATCCATGCAAGAGCGTATTTACCATTAGCACCAAGTCCTAAATCCTGTGCTTCTGATTCTAAAGCATCAATGGTTGGTTTAAAGTATGCCTGTTTTGTACTATCCAAAGCTTCAAATGCTTCCTTTAACCATGTAGCATAGGTTTCTTCTGTTAACATGTATAAGAAGTTTTTACCTACGATTTCAGAATCGATATCCATGAATAAGGAATGTACACCTTCATACACGAAGTCCCAGCTATTGGTGAAAGTCGCATCACCAGTATTGTTAAACATAAATACCTTATTTAAGGTCTGTAATGCAAGATATCCATCATAAGTATCAGCAGTAACACCCTTTGCATTTGCCCAGTCAAGTGGAATAAAGGTCTTTAAAATACCTGTTTGATCCATCTTGCTTTCAATCTGATTACCATCCTGAATTAATGTCATCGCAAAGGTACCAGTTGTTTTTAAGGAGTCAGCAGTAAGCTGATCAAAGATTTTGTTATTCTTTGGCTGCTGCCATTCATATTCCATCGTATAAGTAGCATCGATGGTCTTGAGATAATCAATAAATAAAGGAAGTGCAGTTTTACCACGGCTAGAGTTACCAACACCGTAGAAGGTCTTTCCATTGGATTCTTCAATAGCTTTTTTTGCAAGTTCTTCTAATGTCATTGTTTCTGCTTGCTTGATAATTTTTTCTGTTTCTGTAAGATTCGCATCATCAGCTGGTGGTGTAGTTGGTTCTACTACATCCCCCCCACCTTTGTTATCATTTTCAGTAACAGCTTGTGTAGGTGTGTTGTTATTCGTGTCTTTACTGTCATTCGATTTCGTACATCCTGCCATAGACATGATAAGCATTGCGAAAACAAGTAAAACTGAGGTAATACGTTTTGTTCTTTTCATTGAATTCTCCTCCTTAAATTATGTAATAAGAGTAATAAGTGACAACTACTTTCTTACTATCTATATTATAATATGTGTAATTCAACTAATGAATAGGACAAAACTGATATTATTTTAGTTATTCTGACTAATTTATTACTTTTGACTACTTCGATCCTGATATTCCGAAGGAGATACACCAACTTGCTTCTTAAATGTAGTACTAAAATAGGTCACATCATGGTACCCAACTAACTCTGCTACCTCATATACTTTGTAACGACAATCACTCAGAAGTTTCATCGCTTTATGAATACGATACTGAGTCAGATATGCCATAATCGTGTAATCGGTTTCCTTTTTAAAGGTATGACTTAAGTGTCCTTCACTAATACCAATCGACTGTGCAATTGTACCGACACTCATATCAAAGTCATTGTAATGATTGGCAATATAATCAACCGCTTCCATCACATACTTACTTTTATCCCCCTTACGAAGCATAAAATCATGCCCATTCATTAAAGTTTCACTCTTCTTTAGTTTTGCTTCCCGTTTTTGTATAAGTCGAGTCACTGCTTGTTCCAGTTCACCATCTTCATAAGGCTTTAATATATAGTCTGTCGCATAAAGTTTAATTGCACTTTGAGCATAAGAAAAATCACTATAGGCAGATAAGAAAATAACACCCACCTGATTCCCCTCACTCCGTAATGCTTTTACCATCTGGATTCCATCCATCTTTGGCATACGGATATCCGTAACAATCACATCTGGTTCATATTTATGTACAGCCTCTAGTCCTTCCATCCCATTTGCCGCTTCTCCAACTACAATACAGCCAAGTGCTTGCCAATCAACCTCTAATACAATTCCTTTACGTACAATTGCTTCATCATCAACAATAAGTACTTTTATCATATATCTCCTCCTTACGAAGTGGTAAATTTACAGTAACCTTAGTACCCCCACTGTCGATTGCACTCGCGTGTAGCCCATACTCTTTTCCATAGTGCAATCGAACAATCGTATCTACGTTATAAAAACCAAGATGCCCTTTTAATTGAGAACGATCCATACTATTTAGATGCTCCATAATTTCTTCTGACATCCCACAACCATCATCTGATACTTCGATCAATAACTGATCCTTATCTTCCATGACATTGACCATGATATGCCCATAATCCCGGTCTGCAAGTCCATGAATAATCGCATTCTCAACCAGCGGCTGAACTAAAAGCTTTGGCACAATGCAATCCTTTAAATCCTCTGGAAGATTTACTTGATAAGTAAATTTATCAGAGAATCGAATGCGCTGAATATCTACATAGCTCTTAACTACTGCTAATTCTTCTTGAATACGAATAAATTGAGCTTCTGAGATACTCAATCTGAGTATTTTCGCTAAGCTAGAAGATAAGGTTGCAATTTCTGGGATGTGATTTGCTTTTGCTACCCACTTCATCGTATCTAATGTATTATAAAGAAAATGTGGATTAAGCTGAGCTTGCATCATTGCAATATTGGCTTCATTCAGTTCCTTTTGCTGTCTGACCTGACGAATCATGTAATCTTGGAGCTCTTTTGCCATGGAATTAAAATTATTAGCCAAACGCCCTATTTCATCGGTACGCGTTTCATCCACTGTAACTTTTAAATTCCCTTGTTCTACCTCATGCATCGCTTTGGTCAGATGGTTCAGTGGTTTCGTTAGATTCTTTGTTAAAACCAAGGAAACGATAAAACAAAGCACTAAACTCGCTCCTGCCATCAAACTACAAAGCTGATACATCGTTTTTGTCATATCCTGTGTAAATAATTCACGTTGCCCCATAATTGCAAACAATTGTGTATCTGCGATTGGTGTTATGTAATATTGATAATCTTCTCTCAACTCATTCAGAGCTTCCCCCTTTAAAAGTCGCTCTCTAAGAAGAGGTACAATGAATTCTTCCTTCTCCTCGGTACTATAAATGGTATGCCAATAGTGATCCATTATGGTAATGCTGTTCAACGAATTGTAAGTCCCCTTTAATAAGGACTCAAAACCTGTTGCATCAATGCTAATTACGATAAAGCCAATGCAATTATCTCTGCCATCATTGATTGCTCTACAAGTAGTTAATAAGGCCCCTTGGTCATTATTCTGACTTGTAAAAGCTCGTTGTACGATAAACTCATTCATCGTCATAGATGCGGCTCTTAAAATCCCCCAATACGTTGGCAGTTTAGTACCCAAGGTATCATCATTCGTAGAGTATTTGCAGACTCCACCGATCGAATACAAATCAAATTGCGCATATTCTCGCAAATCCGAGGTAATATTATAAAGTTCTTGATACATCTCTTTTTTTTGCATGGAATCCTTCACATATAGTGTTTCAATCACATTACGATTCTCAGATAATATTACACTTATCGATTCCAGCCTACCAATCAACACCTTCAGCTCATTCTCTACACTACTTAACTGTTCTAGAGCTTCTTTTTTATAATCACTTCGTATTCTTGTCTGAAAAGCCTTTACCATAAATACATTACCAAGCACTAATGGTAGCACGGCTACAATCAGAAAACAAAGCAATAGCTGTCTTTGATACGATGCTCGAATAAATTTAAACATTCGCAACTCCTACTGTGTTAGCGTTGACCAGTACTCTAAAATTTCATCCTGGTTACTACTCGCCCACTCTAAATTATAATCAATCAAAGTAATCGCCTCTTTTTGTACCTCAGTTAATGGAATGTCGGTTCGTACCGATCTTCGATAAAACTGATCTACAATTAGTTTCTGTACATCCTCACTTATGATAAAATCCATAAATCGTATTGCATTCTCTCGATTTGGTGCCCCCATTATGATGGCACTACCATCTGGAACAGCACTTGTTCCCTCCTTAGGATATACCATCGTAAGATCAGCACCCTTAGCAATTCTCTTTAGAGCTGTCTCTTCTAAGGTAATGCCAACCAAACGTGTCCCCTTTATTACGGCATTAATTACATCACCAGAGCCTTTTAAGATATGATTGTCCAAATTACTTACAAACTCTTTTAATGTGGACTCTGGTTCCAACTCATTTAATTGCATCATCGTAGCAAGCATCGTATAACTAGATCCAGAGTTATACGGATCTGCAAAAGCAATCTTTCCTTTCCAACGCTCATTCAGTAAATCGTTCCAACCACTTGGTGCTACTGACTCATGAACTAGCTTATTGTTATAGATGATTACAATTGGTAAAGCAGAAAACGCAGTCCATTTATGATTGGTGGATGAATAAGTCTGATCAATGAGATGACTATCCTTACCTTCGTAATCTGAAAAATAAGAACTGTAAGCCTCAAGGTTTTCAACTCCACCACCAAACATTACGTCACAATAGGTATCCTTTGATTCCTTCTTAATTCGTTCTAGTAATTCGTTGGTTCCACCTGCAACTACCTCAACCCAAATACCAGTCCGTTCCTCAAACTCTTTGATAATAGGTCCGTAAACCTCTTCTTTATGTGAGGTATAAATCACTAAACGCTGGTCCTTTAGTGGTGCATAAACAGAATCCAAAGATTCCTTTTTGTGACAAGCGCATAATCCTGTGATGAGAAAAAGGATACCAATGATTCGCCAAACGTACTTCATATATTCCTCCTAACTCACCTATCGTGTATTTTTCTATATTATAGCATATTTTGTAGTATTATAAAATAATGAATCATCTATAACGTTAGTAGAAAGCAGTTCATTTATACGATTTCATGTATTTCAGGAAATAAGACTGGGCAATCTATCATTATGTATATGCAATAGGAAGGATTCATTGGAAATGACGATCAATCTAGATTTATATAAAACTATGGCTTTAGTTTCTATTGTTTTTTATATCGGTAAATACTTACGAAATAAATTCAAACTGATAAAAAAATATTGTATACCGCCTTCGGTGGTAGGAGGCTTTGTATTTGCTTTAGTGGTACTTTTCTTTCATTTGACGAAAATTGCAACGATTCATCTGGATTTATCGTTACAAAATCTATTTATGACAGCTTTTTTTACAAGCATTGGATTTACTGCTAGCATCAAAATACTAAGGCAGGGTGGAATTAAAGTCGTTATGTTCTTAGGTCTTGCAGTCCTACTTGTTATTTTACAAAATGTACTTGGAGTCACTTTAGCAGCATTCTTTCAATTGACCCCACTGCTTGGATTATGTACTGGTTCCATCCCAATGGTAGGTGGGCATGGAACTGCAGGTTCCTTTGGTCCAATGCTTGAGGAAATGGGGATTAAAAGTGCCACCACAGTGTCCGTAGCCTCCGCAACCTTTGGTCTTATTATGGGCAGTATCATCGGTGGGCTCGTTGCTAGAGGATTGATTCAAAATCACAAGCTTCACACGGTACACGATGAGAATTCAGAGCAAAGTCCCGAGGAGGTTGGAGATTACAACGAAGAAAATCACAATATCCTTTCCTTTAAAAAATTGATGTCTGGAGCTAGCTTTCTCTTTCTTGCAATGGGACTTGGTTCTATCGTTTCGGAAGGTATTGAACAATTAGGTTTCACCTTTCCTTCCTATATCGGGGCCATGGTAGTAGCCTCCATCATTCGAAACATTTATGACTTTCGCCATAAAACCATTGTAGAAAAAGAAATTGAAACCTTAGGTGGTTTAAGTCTATCCTTTTTCTTAACCATGGCACTGATGAACCTAAAGCTCTGGCAATTATTTGACCTTGCTCTCCCATTAATAATTATGTTACTTGCACAAGTGACATTAGTTGGGCTCTTTGCTTACTTTATTACCTTTCGTGTTATGGGAAGAAATTATGAGGCTGCTGTTTTCTCTTCTGCAACTTGTGGTTTTGGTATGGGTGCGACCCCGAATGCGATTGCTAATATGGATGAGCTAACCAATCGTTATGGATTTGTACCAACTCCTTATTTCGTTGTTCCAATCGTTGGATGTCTTTTTATCGACTTTGTCAACTCGGCCATCATCACAATTTTTATCAATTTTATCCATTAACCTTCTTTCTCAAATTTCATTTTTGTCGTATAATACTTAGCAGTAAGTAGAAATGGGAGGAAGTAAATGAGAAAAAAAGATATCTTAGAATTAAAACGACGATTAAAAAAGACCGAATGTACCTTTACTAAAGTATGTGGGTGCTATGTAAACTCCAACAAAGAAATTGTCCTAAAGTTAGATGAGACCTTCCTAAACCTAAAGGAAGATGAATTCTTTAAATATTTAGAAATCGCAAATAAAACTCTTTCAGGCACAGTTGGTAATAACCTTTTAGAGCTTGAATTCCCATTAGAGGAAGAAAAAGCTGGTGGAAAGCAACAATTTCTTATGGGACTCAAAGAAAGTCGATTAAAGAACGAAGCCCTACTCGAATCCTTTTATCAGCTTGTCATTGACCACTACGATTATGCAGGTAACTACTTAATCTTAATCTTCCATGATGCCTATGATGTAATGACGAAAACCTCAGATAATGCAAAGTTGGATGAATCCGAAGAGGTATATGAATATCTTCTATGTGCCGTTTGTCCGGTTACGTTAACCAAACCTGGTCTTGGCTATCTCGAACTTGAGAATCGTATTGGTCCTCGTTATCGTGATTGGGTAGTCAATACGCCTGACACTGGCTTTGTATTCCCAGCTTTCTCAGATCGTAGTACTGATATCCACTCGGTCATTTATTATACCAAGGATGCCAAGGAACCTCACAAGGAATTCATGGAATCCGTTCTTGGTTGTCCATGCAAGCAAACTGCTACCGAGCAAAAGAATACGTTCCAATCCATAATTCAGAATGCTATTATTGATGAGGACAAGCGTGAGCATGTATATGTAGAAATTCAAGAATCCTTACATGAGATGAAAGAAGAACAAGCAGTATTTGCAGATACAAACAAGGAACCAGATCCAATCCTGCTAACACCTGATTCGATTCAATCGATACTAACCACGTCTGGAATTGATGAAGAGATTGTATCTAAGATTGAATCGTCCTATTCCAAGGAATTCGGCGATACTCCACCTGTCGTGGATCATTTGATTGATAACAAGTTACTGGCTGTAAGTGCACAACGCAAAAAAGAGCAAGAGCTTATACAACAGGTTCAGCTGTTACAAGAACAGCTAGAAACTGTTTCTCAAGAGACCGATGCTACCGTAGATTCTACGTATGATATTATCCTCAAAGTAAAGCCTGAAAAGAAGGACAAGATTACGTCACAGATCATTGATGGTAAGAAATGCATCGTGATTCCAATGGATGAGAATGAGCAAATAAAAATCAATGGAGAGCTACTTTAATTAACTGTTAAAAAGCTGTCGCATAATTTATACTTTGTCCCCCATAAGAACCATAGGTTGTTTGAAGCATGGCTAAGTCACAACCTATGGTTCTTATAGGGGCTAACTACAATTATGGGACTGCTTGCTCTTGATATCGCTCATGTAATCTATGCTTTTTTTCATCAAAAGATTCCATAACTAGTGTTTTTTAGTCTTTTCAACCCCTACCTTTTTACACCATTCATTTAAGCAACATCGTTCACAATGACACTTTCTTGCAGTACAAACACTTCTTCCATGATAAATCAGCTGAAAATTAATCCTGTTCCAATAGTCCTTTGGCAATACCTTCATTAACTCTTTCTCGACCTGAACTGGATTATTTCCCTTTGCCCAACCAAGTCGTTTCGCGATTCGAAGCACATGCGTATCCACAGTAACTCCAGGAATCCCATAGGCATCTGCCAAGAAAAGTGTTGCCGTTTTTCTTCCTACACCAGCTAAGGTAACGAGTTCATCAATTGTAACTGGGACCTTACCATCATACGATTCAACAATTTGTTGACAACATTGTTTCATATTTTTAGCTTTGCTTTTATATAAACCTATTGTCTTAATATAAGTTTCAATCTCTTCCTGGGAAGCCTTAGCCATCGAATCTAATGTAGTAAAGCGATTCCATAAGGATGGCAATACATCATAAACTTGTTTGTCTGTACTTTGAGCACTTAACATAATTGCAAGTAAAAGCTGCCAATCCTGACTGTGTAAAAATCCTTCTTTTTCAATCCCATATTCTTGATCTAACGTTAATAATATATGATTTGTAAATTCTTTTTTCATAGTTTTTTTTCTTTCTTTTCTTGTTTTATCTGGATTAATCTATATCTCTTTCTTATATCTTTTTCTTATATCTTTTTCTTATATTTTTTTACGACTTTTATTATATCTTATCCTTCCAAATACTGAAACACTTTTTATATAGTATTGTTATTTGGGATAACTCCTTTTCTAATTATTTTTATTGCAACACAAAAAAGACAGTGTATACTGTAAGGCTTACAGTGTATACTGTCTTTTACTAATACTATCAGCGATTAAGATCGTTATCTTCCATCATGCTTTCCACTCGAGTTATAATCATCTCTTGCCCAGTTCGGTGCATTGATTGGACCAGCTTTCGCATCACTAGTTTTGGCAGCGCCTTGAATTTCAGGCACTTGTGACTGTACATTCTTTGGTCGATTCATTGTTTGATGATATTCGGTTCCATGGTTCTTTGGGTCATATGGACTTGGTCTTCTCATCCCTGCTTTTGCCATTGTCATACCTCCTAATAACACTTGAATGGTATTAGTATTTGATTTGTGAGCCAAAGCATACAGGGAATATTTTGTTATACACAATTATATTTTCAAATACGAATCATTTTAAACATCAAAGAATGCGTATTAAATTTTATTGAATTTTATGTTTAGCAATTACGTCCGTCAATTGAACAAGCTGTTGGTGCTTTCTCTGCTAATTCAATCGCTACATATTCTGTGATATCAAAGGTTTTTGTCCCATCTTCTAGAATGAAAAATGGAATTCCTATTTTCCCTTGCTCTTTGATTGGTAAAAACATAGCTTCATGATCACGATATGCTAAAAATTCCTTCATAATCGCAGTCGTTTCAACAATGTTTCGATAATCAAGTGTCACATCCTCACGGTTTTCTAATTGCTTTTTAGCCTCTACGCAATCTGAGCAGATTTCTGCCCCATACATCGTAATTCTCATTTCTATCCTCCTATTCTATAGATCAATCTCAAGTTCTACTGGGCAATGGTCCGATCCTAATACCTCCGTATGAATCTTAGCACTTAATAGCTTGTCCTCTAAACTTTTCGAAACTAAGAAATAGTCAATACGCCACCCTGCATTCTTTTCTCTTGCCTTAAATCGATAAGACCACCAAGAATACATATCTGTTAAATCTGGATAAAAATGACGAAAAGTATCTATAAAGCCTTGATCTAATAGTTCTGTGAATTTATTACGCTCTTCAATCGTAAAACCTGCATTCATCTGATTGGTTTTTGGATTCTTTAAGTCAATTTCCTTATGGGCAACATTTAAATCACCACATACAATAACGGGCTTACTTTCTTCAAGACGCTTTAAGTATTCTAAAAAATCATCTTCCCAAGTCATACGATAAGGTAATCTTGCCAACTCATTCTGGGAATTAGGAGTATAAACGGTTACAAGAAAGAACTTCTCATATTCAGCCGTGATGACTCTTCCTTCCTGATCATGTTCTTCCATCCCAATTCCATAGGTTACATTGATTGGTTTCGTTTTTGTAAATACTGCAGTACCAGAATACCCTTTTTTCTGGGCATAATTCCAATACTGTTCATAACCTTCAAAATTAAGTTCTATCTGTCCAGCCTGCAATTTACTTTCTTGAATACAGAAAATATCAGCATCAACTTCATTAAAAAAATCACAGAATCCCTTTTGTACACATGCACGGATTCCGTTGACATTCCAAGAAATTAGTTTCATAATAACCTCCCTTCTTAAGGTAATTACTATTATATCACTATGAATACGTTTCTTCAAATAACTTTATGAAGGATTCCTAGTTCAAACAGAGTATATTTCTATTCAATTGACAAACAATAAGCCTTGTAATTAAGTAACTCATATGCTAGAAAAGAGGTCTATTATGAACGAAAAGAACTTAAATGCAACCAATAAAAAAAAGGCTGGTGATGGTAATGGAAACTCCATCATGACCCGCAAAACTATGGATACCAATGCAAAGGATTATGTAAGCGGTGATGCTTTCCCAACCTCCACAGGACATCAATTCGGAAATGGCTCAGACAATAACACAAATAAATCACAGTAACTAACCATCTTAAAAAGGAGAAGTAAAATGAAGAAATTTGCTCAGAAACTAATTGCTTGTCTCTTACTATTATCACTAACAATCCCGACATTATCCGTACAAGCCTCTCAAAAAGCAAAAACTACGGAAACTGCATTTACCAAATCTCAATGTGATTTTAAAATGGAGCAGCAAAAGCTATGGATCAATCATGTCTCTCTGACTCATCAATATATCGTAAGTGCAATTGCTAACTTACCAGATCAAAAAGATGTATTAGATCGACTTTTAAAGAATCAAGATGAAATCGGTAATTCGATTAAGCCTTATTATGGTGATATGGCAGGCGAAAAACTTGCTGCACTTTTAAGAGAACACATCGAATTAGCAGGAAAGGTTTTAGAAGCTGCCAAAGCAAATAACAAAGCAGATTTAGATAAATACAACAAACTTTGGTATCAGAATGCAGATGACATCGCCAAGTTCTTAAGTGATGCCAACCCTTATCTTTCTTATAAAGAATTACAATCAATGCTTTATAAACATTTACAATTTGTAACCACACATGTAGTTTCAAGATTGAATGGTGATTGGAAGGCTGATATCAAATCTTCCGACGAAGGTCAGGCACACATGATACACTTTGCAGATATGATATCCAATGCAATCATAAAGCAGTTCCCTGACAAATTTAAATAGCCAGAACAAGAAAATTGTGCTGCAATAAATCATTGCAACACAATTTTTAATTACTAAAACAATCAATTCAAACGAAGTTCTAATCCCATTGTCCAGGAAATCTTAACTTTTTCAATGGTGGAAAGTGTTTATTAAACTCCTCAACTTCTTCTTTAGGGAGTTGATTGCACACTTCTGCCTCATAGAATTTACCTTTGATTTGTTTCATTCGTCCTTTGATCAGCTCAATACCCATGAATGCGTCAAAATTCTTACCATCTGGTGTAGTAATATCAAAGTGATCACAGGTTTGAAATCCAATTCTAGGATAATAGTCTGGTTCTCCATAGATAATAATGGCTGGATATCCTGCCTTAGCAGCCAAACTCATGGTCTCGCGTAATAAAATCTCACCAACTCCAGTTCCTTGCCATTCAGGTTCGACACAAAGTGGTCCAAAAGTTACTACCTCATGTGTAGTAGTTTCATCCACCACACGAGCCTTTGAATACATAATACAACCAATAACTTTCCCATCCTTGATAGCAATACGACTTAGCTCTGGAAGATAAGCTTCATCTTTTCGTAAGTTATGTACAAGATAATGTTCATCGCATCCAAGATGATGCTTATTCCAGAATGCATGCTGTGTCATCTGTTCCACTTCATGCCAATCCTCTGGTGTTTCTTGTCGAATCACAATCTCATCTCTTTGAATGCGTTCCTTTTTCTTAGGGAACCACCCAAACTCCAGTCGAACTTCATTCCTTTGTAAATCGTTGTTCTTGTAACAACAGGTATCCATACCAATCAAAGTAAATCCTTCGTGATGATAAAAATCAATGGCATTTACATTACAAGATTGAGTCTCTAAAATAATGGCACGACGACGTTCTCTTCTTGCTTGTTCCTTCGCCATCTCAATCAAAGCATGTCCAATTCCTTTTTTTTGATACTCTGGTGCTACCCACAACTCGGTAATTCGCAAACGATTGGACCATAATTCTTGATCTGTTTCAATCGCACCCACTAGCTTGTCATCAATGATAACTCCCCAAGCATAAGCATGTTCCCAATGATCCTGATATAGTTTATCTGGATAGTCATATTCTTCTGGCTCATGAGTTACTGGACTTGAAAATGATTTCTTTTGGATGAGAATCTCGTATCCTAATTCTTTGAAAGCAACTGAAACATCATAATATTCGCTTGTTGTATACGTAATTGGAAGGATATGACCTTTCCACGTTTCTTTTGGTAAATGAATGATTTCATAATCCATATGTCTCCTCCTCTTTTAGGATGCAGACATGAAGCAATATTTCAAGTTATGACTTCATATACGATGCACCCAACACTCTAGCATTCTGTGTCGTTTTTATTCTTCTTTAGATAAATATAGATACTTATTAAAATTGGCTTACCGTCTTCATTTTCTTTATAAGATTCATTATCTAATTGATCAATCCTTTCAAAACCAAGCTTTTCTAATAAGCGATAAGAATTCTCATTTCTAATATCACAATCTCCAAATATCTTTGGTATCTTTAGCTCCTCGAACAAATACTGTAGTAATCTTGATGCTGCTTCCATTGCATATCCTTGCTTTCCAAACTTAGGATTAAAATCAAAGTCAATGGAATAATCACCATCTTCATCAATCCAGTAGCCAACACTACCAATCACCTTGTCTTCTCCTTTTAACTGCGCAACCAAGCGATGATCCAGCTTACTCCAATCAGTAACCATCTCTATTACTTCTTCTTTACTCATTGGATGAAAATCCTCATATCTTGCTACTTCATCCATTGAAAAGTACTCATATACGTCTTCCATGTCCTCTAACTTATAATTTCTTAATACTAATCGATCTGTTTCCAACCTTATCATATTTACCCCATATCTTTCTGCTAAATTGTAACTATCAGCCCAATTTAATCATAACCCCAAGACCTAACAAGAACCACAATCGAAATTATAGTTTAGTTATTAGAAGCTGATTTCTCTTTGTTGGCATAACTTTTATTTGTATAGTCAAGTTTATATCAATTTTCCACACATGTAGTGGAAATCATTTTATATATATTTAAGTAGAATCTTGTTACATTCTGGTGTCAAAATAACTCTATTTACATAAGATATACTAGAGAGGAGATGTTGTTATGGCAAACTTAGATAATTTATTACTAACATTAGAAGGAAAATCTGATGAAGAAATCGTTGAAATCTTGAGACAGGAATATGGAGTCCTTAAACATCCTGATCCACAACCAGAAAGTGAAAGAGTATCCTTTAAGAAATGGTATGCAAAAGTATTCACCTATTGTCGCAACGATCAATTACAAGACCTTATTACTGATTTTTTAAATGAAATAAATACAGATAAAAAATATATAGATGTATGCTTTAAACATGAAGATACTGTTTTTCTAGGTTGTACCTGCTCTTGTGGTCGTAAGCAGACAATCCTTTACTATACTTTAACTCATGAAGAGAACGAGTAATTACTAATTGTTTGTATGCTGACATAGCTAAAATTAAAACATGAAGTAATATGATTGAATCAGCTCCCCTCATGAGATCACTTTCTCTGATGTCATGAGGGGAGCTGATTTATTTTTTACATTCAACTTTTCATTCGATCATTCTACCTACAATATTCCAATACCTCATCAGGCATTCTAAGAAACTGATAGTCCCTCTTTCTTACTCCTTCCAGCGTAGGATCCAGATACCAGCCTGCTTGGACTGCCTTCATTCCAACTGCCGTAGCTCCATCAAGCTCATTGCTTCCACCATCACCAACAAACAGGCATTGATACTCTAACACTCCAAGCTTTTGAGTACATAATCGATAAATATTGGGATCTGGCTTCATCCTTCCAACCTCATAGGATAAGACAACGGCATCAAAATATTCAACGATAGAAGATTCTCGAATTGCTACTGCTTCCTCTGAAAAACAGTTGCTGATCAAACCAACTTTTATACCTCTAGTATGTAATTTCTTAAGCATTGGTACGATTCCTTCATGTAGAAACTCAAATTGTCGACGTTTGCATGCAGTTCTCTTTTCTACCACATATGTAACCTTTTCTTGATCTTCTCTTGTTAACTCCATCGTTTCATCCAAGCCCCGATGTTGCTTCATGATTCTAGTCAATACCTCTTGAAGTGTTAATTTTCCTAAGCTTCGGCTTTCATCACTCTCCTGCCATGGAGGTTTAAAACAATCTATAGGAACACCAAGGTCAGCACTCATCTCTTTTCCAAAATATACCTCAGTTGCATATTGAGTCACAAGAGTTTCATACATATCAAAAATCACTGCAGCTATCTTCTTTTCGGGATATTCATCTTTCTTAAGAGGTATGTATTTCATACTGTCAGTGTTCCCCTTCATCCTGTCTCCTCCATCACACATAGGTATTTACACTTTTATAGTTTTATCTCTTAGGACCTTACTTTTACTATAACTTCCTCTTCATACAAATCGATAACTCCATGCCTACATATGGTCCATAGTTTGGTATCACCTGATAACCAAGTTTTTGATAAACATGATGAGCTGCCTTTAATGGCGTGCCAGTCTCTAGGATACACCATCGGTATCCCAAGATTTTAGCTCTTGCTTCAAGACGCCGTACAATTTCTGTCCCTAAACCAATTCCACGACAGCTTGGTGAGGTATAGATTCGTTTTAACTCCGCATGCTCCTCGTCATACATCTTAAATCCACCACATCCGACTGGTTGTCCATTCTGATACACCACAATCACATGATGAATCTGATCTCGTTTATTGTATTGATGATATTGGCTTCGTTGAGCTCTACCACCAACCAATTCATCTAATGCTTCATCTAAATGTCCACAGAGCATAGCAAAATCTATGTCTTCCCCATCCGTCTCCTTAAATTCTAATTGGGATAACTCAAAATATTGTTGTTTCTCTTTTTTCGTCAACTTAGCGATTACTTCTTCATAAGCTTCATCAATCATTTGAAACAACATAGAAGAGTTCGAAAAATGGGTTAAATCAATGGTATTCCAATATGGTTGTTGTACTGCCGGGCAATGATATCCACGTACGACAACTCCTTCGTAAAGCTGTCGATAATCATATGCTTTTTCTGGATTGCATTTTAAGGTAAGTCGATAAAACTCCGTTTGAGGATGTAACTGAGCAAATATTTTCCCCATAATGCGATAACAGATGGGATATGTACCGAATGGCCTGGACTCATATACCAAAGGTTTATTGCTACAATATTCAATGATTTCTTTGGTTTTTGTTTCAAAATTTTTCATAGTATACCTCAAGGATTTAACATAAAACTAGTTTAGCACACACAACATAGGAATAAAAGTACCCTCTTGCACTGTTTTTACAATTTTTTAAAATTACTCACATCCTCTTCCATTACCTGAGATATCATTTTATTATGGTTCGTTTCTTCATGAATTTTCATAATAGCGGATGCAAGCTCCGTAACATCTTCTGCTACATTAGATATCGCTTTCGCGCTTTCGTTTACGGTTATTGCAATATCATTAATTCCAGAATCCATTGACTCCATGGTATCTGTCATATCAGCTGCTTCTTTTGCAAAACCTAAAAAGATATCATTCATTGTATCCGCATCCTGCTGATACTGATTCACTATAGCTACAAAAGTATCATAATCTTTCATGACATTTTTATCGACAAAGGTCAATAATTCATTTGAATTGTTTGCCAATTGTCTCACTGCAGCTATCACAGCAGAGCTAATCTCTTGAATAATGTTTGCTGTCTTTCGGCTATTATTAGCAAGAATACGTATCTCATCCGCTACTACTGCAAAGCCTCTACCAGCTTCCCCGGCCCTTGCTGCCTCGATTGATGCATTCAATGCAAGAAGGTTTGTCCGACTTGAAATGTCAAGAATATCATTAGTAAGTACTTGAATTTGTTCCACACTTTTACTTTCTTTCACTGATGCTTCTAATACCTTTTCTATTTCCTCAATCATATCCGTAGCCGCTTTTTTACTATTTATCACATCCTTACGAATCACATCCACACGATTTTTAAGATCTGTCATAGATTGTACACTTGTATCTGCATTCTCACTAATGTGTTGTACCATACTAAAGATATTGGAACCTGCCTCTGCAATTTGCTGAGTGGTAGCAGAAACTTCCTCCATGCTTGCAGCTAATTCCTGTGTGGCGGACGAAGCATTAGTAGCACTCTGATTGGACTCATTTACTTCTTTTGTAACCTTATCAACGGATTCTATCATTACCTTTGAATTATCCCGAATCTTAATCATATAATCCTGTAGCACCTTTACAAAGCAATTAATATCCTCTGTCAATTGTCCAATTTCGTCATTATTACTTACGCTTAACCTTACCGTTAGATCTCCTTCTTTGTTCATGATACCTTGTATAATATTATTTAATTCACGACTTACTTTTTTCGTCGGTATCACTATCGTTCGCATTGAAATAATGATGGCGATTACGGTAATAATGATTGCAATAAGGACTAATATAATATTGAATATGTATGTACCATCTATCCTAATTTGAATTTTCTCCAATAGATAGTCAATTTCACTGGTTAACTCATCTAATGTTTCGTTTGCACCACTTTGCATTTCATACTCCGTGATATCCTTTGAAAGCGACTCACTAAAACCTCTCATTGCAGAGAACGCCATTAGATTTAACACACACATAGCAACTGTTATTAGACCCAATACACTCAATATTGCAACCATCTTTCTTCCAATACTTGTCTTTCGTTTCTTCATGATCTCACTCCTTATCTGTTATTAATAAGTATTTTATCAATTGTACGTTTATATTTTATCATTTTTATTAATATTTTGCAAATTTACCAATAGTTACAAAAGATATCTGCTTTCTTGTCACTTCGTATGAAATAACTACACTAACATATACTATTCTTAACTTTTTTCATTTCTCTATGCCATCTGTCCTTTCTTTTTTATTGCATCTTATGTATCATAGAAAAGATAAAATTCAGCAAAGAAAATTCTCTGAATGAATTGAATTTGCTTACAAACATTGTAAAAGGAGTACTTATGTTAAAAAAATTTTTAAAACTTGTATCGGCAGTATCAATCATGTCCCTATGCTTAACCGGTTGTGGTTCAAGCAGCAAAAGCAATGCTTCAAAAGCAGAAATTGTACTAGTAACTGCAACAGGAACCATCGATGACAAATCCTTCAACCAAGGCTCTTGGGAAGGTGTTAAACAATATGCTACTGAGAATAATATGGAACATAAATACTATGAATCTCCAGATTCCTCAACTACAACTGTTACGTCCACTCTTGAATTAGCTATCGCTGGTGGTGCAAAAGTAGTTGTATGTCCTGGTTATTTATTTGGAGCTCCTTTATATAACGTTCAAGAACGTTACCCAGATGTAACCTTCTTACATCTTGATGGTACACCAAGTGATGAAAACGGAAATGAACTTATTGGTAACAACGTAGCCTCTTTCCTCTTTGCTGAAGAGCAAGCCGGTTTCTTAGCTGGTTATGCTGCGGTTAAGGACGGTTATAGAAATCTAGGATTTATGGGTGGTATCGCTGTTCCTGCTGTTGTTCGTTTTGGATACGGTTTTATTCAAGGTGCTGAATATGCAGCACAGGAATTAGGTTTAAACAAAGGTGACGTTGCCATCAAGTACACTTATTTAGGCAATTACGATGCAACACCTGAAAATCAGGCAAAGGCTGCTGCTTGGTATAACCAAGGAACTGAGGTTATCTTCTCTTGTGGTGGTAATATTGGTAGCTCCATCATGAGTGCTGCAGAAGCTGCTGGCAAAAAAGTAATCGGTGTTGATATTGACCAATCAAACGAATCCTCCACTGTAATTACTTCTGCAATGAAAAACTTATCAAAAACGGTATATGACGCTTTGACTGAATATTATAACAACACATTAACTACTGGCGTTTGTCATATCTTAGATGCAAAAACCAACAGCGTCCTACTTCCAATGGAAACTTCCGTATTCAGTAACTTTACTCAAGAACAATATGATGCGATTTATGCTGAACTAGCTAATGGTAATATTACAGTAGAAGGTAATTCCACTGAAAGCGTAAGCGAATTACCACTTGAGCTTGTAACAGTTGAAGAAATTCACTAATCTATACAATAAGGGAGTTAACCATGAGTAAATTTGATGATGTCCAAGCCTTATTAGGTACATTAGATAAGGAATCACAGGACTATATGAAGAACTATTTCAAAGATGCTCCGATTTGGCTTTATGACTCCTTACAAATTGTAGAGTACCCACGTAATTATACCTTTATTGAGCAAGGTTCTCCCTTGGATACGATCAGTATTTTAGTAAAAGGTGTGGTAAAAGGAACTGCTTATCCGGTATTTGGCGCAATGTATGATTTTATGTGGTTCGACACGGTAAATGCTTTTGGGGCCTTAGAATACTTTGCAAAGAAGAAACAATTCTATGCAACCTTAGTAACTGCAAGCCCCTGTACTATGCTTCTACTTCCACTCTCAGTTTACGAGAAGTGGATGCAAACAGATTTGAATGCTCTGTATATTGATTCCTCTACTACGACAAAGCAGTTGTTATATGAGATTCACCGTGAACGTGTCTATATCTTTATGCAAGGTACCGAACGTCTTACGTATTTTCTCTTTCTCTATTATAAGCAGTTTGAAAAGGATGGAACTTGCCGACTTCATTTTACACGCCAAGAGATTTCAGATTGTACTGGACTGAGTATACGAACGGTAAATCGTGGGATTACTGCTCTACTTGAAAAGAATTGTCTTGTAAAGTCAGGTAATCATCTGATCATACAAGAAGAACAATATCAGAAATTAAAAGAAATGTTAATTGATATCTTATAA
>JAEZKD010000155.1 GCA_023415655.1 Bacillota bacterium
ATGCTACCATCACGATTCACATCACCATATCCAATCACACCAGGTCGATTGCTGTCCTGAAACACCTCATCGAATTCGTGACTATTCTTTATTACTAATTTGGATATACATTGCGCCTCTACTCGAATCGTCTGTTCATACGTCTGGTAGCCATCACCTGTAATTGTCAGGTGATATTCCCCTGGTTCACAATTCATATAGGAACCATATAATTTATGATTCAAGCTATCATAATGAAAGTTCATATCATAGCTTGTCTGATTGCCATCGGTTAGACTTCCCTGGATTCCAATGTAATTGGAATAATCTACTGGTAGTACCAGATCTATTTCCACTGAGATTCCACCAGTTTGATTGTTTGTATTCATATTGGTTTGTGTTATTGCTAAATAAGACCCTTTGTTCTCATAGAGGCTATTGGCAGTAGCTACTAGTGGTGTTGTTGTTTGCAAAGTTAGGGTAGTAACTAATGCCGCCGCCATGATTCTTGATTTGTTCATTCCGTTTTCTCCTTTGTATGATGTAACCTTATTATATGTCAGTATTACTAGGAAACTAAGTATTTAACATTTCCTTCTGATGATTTCAACTTCTATTACTTGGAAATCGTAAACAATAAGTGAAATTAACTGCAAATATTTAGAGCTCATTGCTTAATTTGCAGATATTATATCGAATTATGTCTGCAATGAGTTTATAGATAAATTACATAAAATTTAAAATTTACTTAAATGATAGAATGACTTTTTAAAGGTATAACTGATATCCAAATCATCCCTAGTATGCATGAATAAAAAGTTCAAGCATGAGCATCATCCTTCCTGAGATATTTCTCTGAGTATTGGCTATACTCATGCTTGTTCCTCTTTTACCTTATTCATCACTCGTTCATTTTCATTATCTTTAGCAACCTAATATAATGGTTAGCTTCTCTTAAGACATGATCTGCAAGAAGTGGAAGTATAATCGATCTTATTTTACAATTAATGATTCCTTCTGTACCAGCTCGTTTAAAGTTCATTAATTGGATGGTTTGAGTTAATGTCTCCTGGAGATTGCACTCTAATATATCACTCGTTGAAGCCTGAGCTTTTTTTATTAATAGTTCAAATTCTTCTGCAAACTCATCTGCGCTATCAATTAACTTTTCTTCGGTAGGATCCAATAAGCCACGTATGAATAAAGCATGTTCCTTCATGATGTCATTCCAGAATAACTCTGTTTCCCTACAATCCATGGTATCAATATCTATTTTATACTCAAGCTTATGAACCAAGGAAAGGTACTCTTCTGCTTCATGAATGATGTGCTCGATTAACAGTGGATAATTGAGTGTAAAAATATGACATGCTAAAACCTCATCTAATATCTTCTTCTTAAAGCAGATAAGCCCTTCAAGAAGCTTTATTGCACTTTCGTTGATTCTTTTTACTGTACCAACCAAATCACATCTTTGTTGATGTGTTCTCCCACACTGTAGCTGTAGTTCTCTCTTCGTAATATTTTTATTGATCTCAATGCCTGTAAATTTTTGAGTCTTCTCTTCTGCACTCAGGGTAAATTCAGTTACAATTTCTCCAGAGCTTAAGACACGAAATCTTACTACACCATTGCTAACACTCACTACCTCTGCTAAAAGCTTTTCAAATTCCTGTTTGTAATACTCAGCTTCTTTTGCAAGCTCTGCGTCCTTTGGAGTGAAGGCAGCTTCTAAAAAGAAGGAATGCTCCTTCATTATCCTAGAAAAAAATAAATGTAGTTCCAGTGATAAAACTACATATCGTTGATCGGTTAACATACTTCTCCTAAAAAGGCTTTTCTATATTCTATGAGCAATCATACTGAATCGTGATAATGAAAGAGCTACCACAGCTTATTGTGTGATAGCTCCATATGATAACTTATTGTGTTATCTTACCAAAGCTTAACCATGAGAACAATGCTTCAAGAAAGCTTTCGGTTGCTGGCATAAAGTAAGAACCATAATGATAATCAGGATCTAAGGTAGTAATAATCCATGTTCCCTTTGTTGATTGCTCATCAATATATAATACTGCACCATGATCAACGGTTTCTATTAACGTTGTTGCATGAGCTGGTGGCCAAAATACACCGTGTTGATGCCAGGTACAATCTTCTAATCGAAAGAAATCAAAAAATGGATGCTTTTCATTTTTAACTCGTAATCCACTGTCTGGATTTTCTTCTAACCACCACCAGAAGTTCGTCGCACGATGTTCCCAGTTTTGATTCGGTAACCATTCCCATGGCTGTGGACCAAGTGCTACTACAGTCTTCCCTTGATCTGCAAAGTCACGAATTTTTTGAACTGATTTTAATAATAAGTTTGAATTTAACTGAGATGGCACAATTAATACATCGTATGGAGAAAGATCTGCTTCCTCGAATTCTGGCAAGTAAATAAGTGTCTCAATGTATTGAGCGTATTTTGGTTCTTGGAACGTACGATAATGAGGTGCATGACCACTATAAATTACTGCTATTTTTCTCATTATTCTTTACCTCCACAAACTTCTTCTTTTAATAAAGCAAGTGCTTGTTCACTTATTTTTTTCTTTGAATCCACTGCATTATGGTAGCTTAATAAGTTTTGACCAGCGTGAACAATGATTGTTCCTTTGGTTGTATTTTTATCGATATAAGAAATTACTTTTCCATCGGTAAAGGTCAAACAAACTTGAGCCCCTTCAGGCGCATAGTAATATCCACGTGCAAAGAATCCAGCCACCCCTTTATTGAGTACCATATCCTCTACCTCAACTCCATCAAAGAGTGGGGCTCCTGGAATCGTCTGTACAAAGTAGTCATTATAGCTATTTAGTTTTTTTGGCATAAACAAAGAACAGCCCGGTAACCAAGGGCGGAACAAATGCCCACAGAATACAACCACTTTCCCTTCATTTAAAAAGTTCTCAATGATATGCTTATTCTTATACAAATACTCTTGATCCGCAAAATATGTGATCATCAACACGTTATAATGCGACAAATCCGTTGAATGAAGTTCATACTCATCAATTACAGATAAGTAAGATTCTTTTTTTTCCACTTTATTCGCGCCAAAAGCATGAGATGCACTTAGTTCTAAAATCTTTAAATCCATCCTATTCCCATTACTGAATACGTTATACTAAAGCATGTATTGCAGTAACTATCTCCTTTCTATTCTCTACACGTTCAGTCTACATAGCCTGAAACATCTAAGATTTTATCTTTTTGTATCTAAACCTTACCTTTTAAATTTTATGCTAATTGATAATTAATGTCAACTATCTGATGCTTATTGATAACTATTATCTGATAACTTATTGAATAATTTTGTATGTGTACAAAAGTTACACAGGACGTGTCCTCAAGAGCAAGCCTTGAATTCCAAAGTCTATATATGAAAAAAGACTTTAGTAAAATATTCGTTTTATAACACGACATTTTACTAAAGTCTTTCCCATTTAAGTGCTTGAATTTAAATAATTGTACTACATATAATTACCACCGCTCAAATTCAAATTAATCCCATTGACATAACTCGAATCATCGGACATCAAAAAATCGATTCCGCTTATTACTTCCTCCAGCATAGCATTTCTTTTCATCGCATTATTTTGAGCATTTAGCTCTATTTGTCTTGGATCTAGATTTGATAAAAAACTTGTTTCTATCATACTTGGAGAAATACCATTAATACAAACATTGTTTCCACCGCATTCAGCAGCTGCACTTTTCATTAGACCTTGTAATGCTGACTTTACAATATTATAATTAATCATGAACTTAGGTGGCTTTCCTAATGTATATTCGCTCAACATAATCACACATCTACCATACCTATTTTTCACCATAATCGGGAGAAATACTTTCAATATCTCAGCAATAGAATGCACTTGCACTTCCATATCGGTAGTAATAATCTTCCAGTTTAACTTACTTACTTTCATATACTCAAACTTACTTGCCGCTAAATGCAAAATATGCGTTGGACACCCATACTTTTCTTGTACCTTAGCAATCATATCACTAACCAGTTTTTCATTTTTAAGATCACACGAGATAATTTCCATTTTAATATAGTTTAATTTAGTTTGTAGATCTTCGAGTTTAGCTACGGACTGCCCACAATGTGCAATAACAACTATTTTTTGATTTCTCTCATGATCTAAGTGCTTGATATAACTTAGTCCAATATCAGAAGAAGCCCCCACTATAAAAAATATTTTTTCATAACTTATCATTATAAACTCTCCTCATAAATACCAACTACTAAAGTAGCTTTTGACACTTTTTCATCTTTTTGATTTTTTATAGTAGCTTTAATCGTGATACGTTTTAACACCTTATGGATTTCAGTTACAACTCCTGAAATGCTGAGTATATCATCCACATAAACGGGCTTATTAAAACTTGTATTACACTCTTGAAAAATGCAGTATTTCCCTGGTAGGTATACTCCAACTAATGTTGAATAAAAAGATGCTGTTAACATACCATATACTAACCTTGACTCGTATCCATGTTCTTTTGCATATATATCATCCAAATGCATAGGATTCACATCACCAGTGATTTCTTTAAACTTCTCTAACATTGATGTTGTAATTGTAACTTTGAACTCCGCTTTTTGATTAATTATAATATTATCCAATTTAAATTCATTCATATATTAGCCCTACTTTGTTATCTTAGTGGCAATTAAATCAATAAACTCCCCTACATTCTTTGTTTTTGTGACTTCTTCTAACGTAAATTTAACTTGAAATTCCTTTTCAATTGCTAGAATTAATTGAATATGACTCAATGAATCCCAGTCATCAATGTCCTTAGCACTCATTTCTGCAAATAGTTTTATATCATAATCTTCAAATACATCTCTAAAAATTTCTTCTAACCTTTTTTCAATGCTCATTAGTTTCCCTCTTTCTTTCTTCTATTATTTCGTTGAAATATAATAAGGTTTTTGTAGTTTTTTATCCAGATTCTCTAATATAAATAAGTTCCCTTCTGATTTGATATCATCGATGACATCAACTGTATCAGCAGAAACAAAACCAAAATCTATGAATAATTCCTTTACCATCCCATTCTTTAACGTAGGAATATATTCACCTACAATTCTTTTACAACCCATTTGTTTCGCTACCGATATTATTTTTTCCATAGCTAAATTTTCGATACCCCTTTTTAAAACTCTACAACTCATAACCCAAGTATCAATAAAGCAGAGATTCTTTTCTTTTTTTAATATAATGCAAGAAATAATCCCATAATCGCTAAATTTGTCACTTAAAGATATACTGATGAAACAATAGTCTTTATCCAAACTAAATTGCTCAATTTGTGCCTCGTTGTATCTTTTGGTTCTCAGATTGAACTGATTTGTTTTATTGATCAATTGCAAGAACCTTGAAAAATCATTGCTAACACTATACTTTATGCAAGCTTGCATCTCCAAATCCTGTAGATATTCGTTATAGTCATTGTAACTAATACTAGTAATCCTTTGCTTGTTTTGCACATATGATTGACTACGACTAACATCTTCCTTGGTTAGACAACTCCATTCAAATGGGTTCTCAAACGCTAACACAGATGCATAATTAGCGGAATCCACGGGCACATTTACTACCCAAACCTCAGGTAGGAATTTTTTAACAAGCTCTCTTTCCATTGGGTTATCATCAAAGAACACTAAGCTATCAATTCCAATGTTTAATTCATCAGCTATTTTCCTAAGATTTGATGCTTTATCCTCCCAATTTGCTATAAAGCAAGAGATATCATCTAACTTTAATATCATTTTATCATTTTTATAAAATGGCTCTTTTGCTATCTCTAAATCATTTTTACTACAAACTGCAAGAATCACTCCTCGATTCTTCAAAGCTAATATATATTGTTGAAAATAGAGATAAGATTCACCAATTGGGTCATTGACCTCCAAATTTATCCCTTCAAACCCTAAGTCTCCAACAATTCCGCCCCACAAAGTATTGTCCAAATCTAGAACTAGACATTTTCTTATACCACCATTTTGAGCCGCTATCATTTTTGCAATAGCATCTGCAACATAACCGATCATCTCTAACGAATAAGCTTGCTTACTCATAAAATACGCTGCATAATCAAACCATTTACTCTTACCGACATAGGATGCAATAAAATCTAAATCAATAAAATCCAGATTATTGGGTTTAGCTATTAATAACTGCATATTGACTCTTTGTATATAATTACTTTTAGAAAATGAGCAATTATATTCTAGATTACCTAAAACTCTTAATGTAGGTATCACAAAATTAGTCTGAAGAATATGACATTGACATTTACCATTGATATGGTTCCATAGATTACGATAATGTTCCTCTTCTCTTTTCAAACATTCTTCTAATTCATCATTTCCAGCAAACATACTAGGTAGTGCTTTGATATCTCCGTAGTAAGTCATAAGTATAACTATTTGTGGGTTAAATTTATAAAACTCAGAATCATCTGATAAAACATCCATCTCGATTCCGTTATATTCACCCTGATAAATATCTGCTTGTATATTATATTTACATAAATATACTTTTAATGCTAGAACCAAATGTTGAATACTGCACGAACCTAAAACTGCAATTCTAATCGGACTACCTTGTGTATTTGTTTCCACATGTTTCATCAATCGTTTTCCAAGTTTTAATATTGCTAGATAATTTTCAATTTCTATGCTTTCTAATGCTTCCTTTAGTTCCATTTCATTCATTGTCCCACACCTCGTTATCCTATTCGATCCTATTCTATTTTATCGCGGACATTAGAATTAGCTCTATCTTGATCCGAGTCACCACAGTACAAATGAAACTTACTACTAGTAGTATTAATAAAGTAATGTATGTCCTTATTCTCCTGAACAAATGGCTCAAACAAACGTGGAATAGTATTCTCATCTTTTGGCTTTCTCAAAACAAATCCCGCATCTTCTAAAAGTTCATGATCTATTCCTATACAATAAAAATCAATAAATTCGTAATTATTCCTATGGATAAGTTCTTCAATTGCTGTTGAAATCTCGCTAATATCTTCATCCATCCCAATAAAATCTACAATTTTACAGATCTTTGTCCCTTTATAATCTATCTCACGCATAATTATGATGGAATCATAGGATGTGGTACCTTTATCGATCCCGTATACCATATATTGATGTCCTATACTTTCAAAATATCTATGTCTTATGCATTGTTCATCTTTATAAGGAAGACAATCCTGATAAGTTCTTGCATGAAATGTCCTTTGTAATTCCTGAAAATCTAGAATTCTTTTTAAGGAATACTTTCCTCTTTTTATATCTGGTATTATTTTATTTTTTATGACAGCTACTTCATAGCTCTCTTTATCATTCAGTCTATAATAATGGTTTAACATCCCCGTTTGATAACCCAAATATTGATAAATAACGACTGTCTTAGGTCGGATACCACAGCATGCTATGCTACGGTATTCATAATTCTTAAGAATGTAATCTAGCATAGTAAGACTATTTAAACCAAGATCATTATCAATAATTCGTAATAAATTCAATTGAATATCTGTCGTATTTCTTGTATTACATACAAGGAAACCACAAATGCCATAAATCTTTTCCGTTTCTTCTCCAATGCCTATGAATACATTAAACTGTCCTTCTGTCATTTGAAAATACTTAAAATATTCAGGCCACCTTACAAAAATATGATTACCATCATCCCAATATTGGGCCAAAAACTCGCGAACTTTATCAAATTCTTGAATTTTTGCCATTCTTATCACTATGTTTTCTTTTAACACCTTATCCTCCCTACCTTTCTCATTTTGAAGATCATAGTACAAGTAAGGATTTCTATGCCTATACAAAACTATATTTGATCAATTAATGTAATAATTTTTTTAATCGGCAATAATTGTTCATCGATTTCATACGCTCTTTGATTTTCTAAAAGACTAATTGCTGCATTTTTCATCGCAGGGAATGCACTTCTTGTTAACTGATTTGCATAGATAACAACATTAATTCCATGTTCACAAAGTTCTTTTTCATATACTTTATTATAGGAGGTTGGAACTACCACTATTGGAGTACCTTTATCTTGTTTTCTAAATTCATCACAGAACATAAATATCTCATCTGGTTCTGTTTTTCTAGAATGAATCATGATTCCATCTGCACCCGCTTTTACATATGCAAAGGCTCTTTCTAATGCATCCTCGATTCCTTTGTCAAGAATTAAACTTTCGACTCTTGCAATGATCATAAAATCATCTGTTCTAAGCGCCTTTTTTCCTGCTGTAATCTTCTTACAAAAATTCTCTATTGAATCTTGAGTTTGATCAACTTCAGTACCAAACAGTGAGTTTTGCTTCAACCCCATTTTATCTTCAATAATTACAGCAGAAACACCAATTCGCTCCAATGTGCGAACATTATATACAAAATGTTCTAGGAGACCACCTGTATCACCATCTAAAATAATGGGTTTTGTTGTTACATCCATTACATCTTCCACCGTTCGAATCCTAGAGGACATATCGACTAGCTCAATATCTGGTTTACCTTTTACCGTAGAATCACAGAGACTAGAAATCCACATCGCATCAAACTGGTCGGTTCCATTTTCATTTTCAACTACTGTTTTTTCAGCAATTAATCCAGTTAAGCCACTATGTACTTCTAGTGCCTTAACTATTGGACGCAATTCTATCAGTTTTTTTAATCTTTTTCTTCTAAATTCAGGCATTGCAAGTTTTGCCTTCGCTTGAGCAACGATACGATCAATGGTTTCATTTCTTGTCGTAGGTACTTCAATCAATTCCCCGCCCCATTCCTGCAACACGGTTATCACATTTTCTCTTATATGAGATTGAGGTCCTCGTCTCCAACTATCTCCATGTATCACATAATCTGGTTTTATTTCCCTTAATACATTCTCATATAACATATCCGACTGTATAATAACTTCATCAATTTCAGGTATGTTTTTAAATAATTTCAAACGTTCCTCAAAAGGAATCGTAGAGAATCTATAACCTCCAACCTTTGCCTCGTCACTCATTACTCCTGCAATTAAGTAACCGTATTCCTTTGCTTTTTTTATAATATTCATATGTCCTTCATGAATAACATCGGTTGTAAAACAAGCATATATCTTCTTCATTACTTTTCTAATTCTCCTATCCTCTTCATGACATCATCATGTACATGTTTTTTTATCTCAATCTTATTTGGTAAATGCTTTGCAGCTCTTCCTATCATGTTTGGATACCTCATATAATCTCCATAGCAATACGTTAAAACCTCATGATATTTTTGTGGAACCATAAATTGATACCCTTCAAATTCAACTTCCGTTAGTTCTTTATAAGTTTTTTCACGAGTAAATACATTGTTATAAGGACTTCGAAAGATACATAGGGAAGACAATTTCCCTCGATCTTTTTTAAAAAGTGTTGCAAATTTCATAAAAAGAGCATAGCTTTTTTCAATTGAAACCTTAGAAAGCAAGGTGTAATAATGCTTATAAAATTTTCTTTTTTCACTAACATGTCCCAAGTGTGCCCATAGCATTGTTTTATAAAATCTGCAAACTTTATGTTGAATCTTATGTTGTATCCAAGTGTTCGGACCATTAAACATCGGAATAATATCTAAAAAAATACCATTGTGGGTATTATAATTCTCTCTTCCTTCTCTACAAAATAATGTATCATTTCGCTTAATCTGGGCAAATGTCAAGTTACAATTACTATCAGTCTCATGCCAACGTAAAAAATACTTACTTGAATCTAATTCTTTCGATGCTATCTCCAAAAAACTTATATAATCCTCATACAACATTATTACATCGATATCATCATCCCATGGTATAAAGCCTTTATGTCTTATGGCCCCTAGCAAAGTACCATATCCCAAAGTATAGGATAAATTGTATTTCTTACATATACCATCAAATTCAAGCAACAAATCCAATTCGACTAACTGTACTTGTCTAAGTATTTCTGGGCCTTCTAACAATGATGCATTTGCCATCTGTAACTTAGATTTTCTCTTGTAATCAGAACCATAATGATCCATTATCCACTCATTAGCTCTGTTCATACCCCAAAATTTATAACCACAAAACTCAATTTCTCTTACATCCGAATATACTTCTCTCAAAGTTGTTACACCATTATATTTCGAATCCACATTAGGTACATATACATATCGAGTTTCATCTTTATACTGTCCTAAATGTTCCATTAATCGCATATATACATCTGATGATTTCTTTTTGTAGAAATAATATCGTTTGGCCATCCGAATGCAATTATTCAATTTAATCGTATCTTTCACAATAGGAGACGCATCTAAGCAACTTCTTAATCTACTATAATCCCTAATAAACTGTTTTCTTTCTCTTTCTGTATTCCCAGCATAAAAAATAGGTGTAATATTTATAAAATAGTCATAATACTTTTCATTACTTTTTCTTTCTTCTGGAAGTTGGACGGAACTTCTTTTACAAAATCTCGTACATACCTCTTCAAAATGCTCACAATTTTCCTGTCCTAATATATAAAATTCATCATTTTTTTTATATCTGTTTTTCACTAGTTCTACGAATTTAATGTAGTCCTTATAAAACATTGCAATATGAGCATCCGGGCTCCATGATAGAAAACTATTTTCTTCAACGGCCCCCCACAATGTAGTATAAAGTAGTGTGTACTTTATATTGCTTTCTCTGCATATTTCATCAGCGATCAACAATAGCTCTAATTCTACTTTTTGTACCTTTGATAATTCCCTTCCCATCATCTTCCCCTGTCTATCCTCGTTTTTAAACATAAGAATTATCTAACATTTTTAATTCTTCATAGGAGTCAATTTCCACAATATCCCCTTTAACAACCGGTCGAATCATAATATTGTAGTTATCTTGATATTCCCTAAGTGCAACCTCATCCCAGTACTTCTGTTTTCCGCCATCTGCTAGATATACCGCAGCTATATCTTCACTTAGCCTTAGTCCATCTTCCTTCGACCAATATGAAATTCCGTACATGTGATAAACATCACTTCCTCCAACGAGTAATTGTTTAATATATCTCCCACTTACCTTAAAGCACCAATCATCACTATGTTTTGTCTTATATCCGATATAGTTAGAACTGTACTCATACTTTCTTACAATTTCAGGGTTATACAGAACCAAATCAGATTCAAAAACATAAGAATTGGAGAACTGATCTCTTACTAGATACGCACTAGCGATATTATTTTCTTTAGAATAATTTTCGTTTTTAATGAACTTGATTGTAGGATAAATACCTTTTAATACCTCGAATTGTTCTGCCAAATGACCTATCACAATCGTGATATCCTCAATTCCAACTTTCATTACTGCGTCTAATAAGGTACGAATCATACTCTGTCCATTCACCTTAACTAGTGGCTTGGGACAAAATGAAGTGATTGGATGCATGCGACTCCCCAGACCTGCAGCAAAGAAAATAACTTTTTCCACCTTATAAGGTTCCAATTCCTGATATCCTTGCTCGGAGATACAATAATCTTCCCCTGTCTTCTTCAATAGGCCATGGTTTGTTAATACAATGAAACTATCCAGAATTTCCTCTTCTGAAAGTTCCAATAAACTTTTCATCCGATCAACAATTTCTTGCAACGATTTTCCCATCTCCACACTAACTAATATTTCGAATTGTTCTAATGTCAATTTCATATGATCTACCTCTTATGCTCGAGAAAATGATGGAATTTCATGAAATTTTGTTTATTCTCCACAGCACTTTCCTTAGGTCTAATAAGATCCTTTCTAGAAAACAGTGAAACCTTAACTTCTATTAATACAGCATTCTGTGAACTATATGCCTGTTCAAATGCCTTTTTCAATGAATCGATATCTTCTACACAATAAGCTTCTTTATAACCACTCGCTTTTGCAACCTCTGCAATCGAGACTCCTGCTGCACAAGTGGGCATACCACCAACAGACTCGTGTGCTTCATTATTTAACACAATATGAATGAAATTACCTAGATTGTATTTAGCGATCATCGGTAATGCACCCATATGCATTAAGACTGCACCATCACCATCCATACAAATCACTTTCTTTTCCTGCTTACTTAGTGCAATTCCAAGAGCAATCATAGAAGCATGTCCCATAGAACCTACAGTTAAAAAATTTTGATTATGGTTATTTCTTATTAGATCACTTTGGGTATAAACTTCTCTTGATATTTTACCAGTTGTAGATACAATTACATCCTCAGGTCTACTACAACGAATAATTTCTGCAATTGCTTCTTCTCTTATTAAAGAATAGTGATTGATGTTTTCTATAGAATTACAAGGTTTAAAAGTATCTTGTCGTATGATAATAGCATATTGCTTCCCTTGTATTAAGGTTTCTTTCGCCTCAGCAAATACTCTATCTACATCTTGGCTACCCGTATCTTTACCTATGATACCGTAGGAGATATTCATTACATTGCAGAAATCGGTAGTGATTTCTCCTTGAAAAATATGTTGAGGCTCATCTTTTACCCCCGGTTGCCCACGCCATCCAATAATAATAAGAGCTGGTATTGCATAAACCTTTTCATTTAACAAAGATACAATTGGATTCACTGCATTTCCAATCCCACTGTTCTGCATATAGATACAAGCTGGTTTTCCTGTAGATAAATAAATTCCTGCAGCGATTCCTACTGCAGCCCCCTCGTTAGCAGTTACATGATGTTGAAAAGAACATGATTCCTGATAATTTAAGTAGTCGCAAAAATACTTGAGCGTAGAGTCTGGCACTCCCGCTATATGTTCAATTTCTAGATTTCGTATCCTTTCAACAAATGTTTTTACATCCATCTATTTTATCCCCCTAGTATAATAGCTTTGAATCGCATGGATCAACCGTCCAACATCATCCATTGAGATATCACCAATATTTCCGATTCGAAAGGCATCGTAGGTAGGAAGTTTTCCACTGTATAACAAAAAACCTTTATCTTTCATATGCTGATAGAAATCTTCAAAATCAAAATTTGTAGGGCACAAATAAGTAGTAATGATTGGAGCTTGAAATATGGGATCCACTAATATTTCAAAGCCTAATTCCACCATCACTCTTGCAATAGCACTTTGCTTCTCGATATATTCTTGATACCTTACTTCAATTCCTCCTGAAGCAATTAACTCATCGATTGCACAGCTAAGAGCTGCAAGCACATGGGTTGGAGATGTATATCGAAATGATCCATTTCCATTTTCCATCGTCTTATACTGTTCATATAAATCTAAGGATAAACTGAAGGAATTATCCTTACACGCTTCAAAAGCTTCTCTTTTTCCAAAAATCAAAGCAACTCCTGGAACACCGTGTAAGCACTTATTAGCGCTTGTGATCAAAAAATCAATTTGAAGCTCACCTAAATTGATAGGAATGCCACCAAAGCTACTCATTGCATCAACGATTAACTTTTTCTTATATTTTTTAGTCAATCGACTAATCATCTCAATGTCATTTAAAACCCCTGCAGTGGTTTCACAATGAATCACTGAAACATGTGTATATTCATCCTTTTGAATTAGTGATTCAATTTTCTCCTCCGCTAGAGCTTCAAGCATGGAGAATTCTTCTATGTCATAATTTTTGTTCGATTTTTTACAAATCTCTGCCATTCTCTGACCATATGCACCATTGGATAGAATCAAAACCTTATCTGAGGAACTTAAATAACTATTTAAAACACTTTCGACACCGAAAGTACCAGACCCCTGCATAAATACAATCGAATACTCTGTTTCATCTGCTTTTGCTAAAACTAATAGTTTCTTTCTCATATCTTGCACAAAATTCTGGTATTCCGTATCTCTTGTACCCCAATCGCGTAGCATAGCCTCTTTTGTTTTTAAAGTTGTAGATAATGGTCCTGGTGTACATAATTTTAAATTCATTTAACTTCTTTCTCCTCTCAGTTTATTATCACAATAACTGATCACCGTATCATGTATTACTTTACCTGCTGTTCCATCCATATTAGCAAAGGACTTCGAAAGCATCTTCATTCTATCTTCATATAAAGGATCCTCTCCATCATCCAAGTAATTAAGAAATGTTCCAAATTCTGTACGATTCTTTCCATGTCTAAAGTAAAATACATCGTAGTCGACCGGAGAGTCTTTTGTTATATCTCTATCTAATCGACTTTGATAAATATAAATTGGTTTACCTAAGACAGAGAATAATGTTACTATAGAACTAAAAGTTGAAATCAAGGCATCAGCAAAACAAAAACTATATCGATAATCTGCGTTCATATCAATAACGGCATTATTAGCATTTTTAATAGCTTCTTCAATCTCCTCTAATTCCCTCGGATATTCTCCTAATCTGCTAATTATCATCTGTTTCATCAAAGGATGGGGTCTCCATATAAGAGAATACTTATCATTATTTAGAATTTGTGGCAACATCTCTTTCAGCCTATTTATTGCATAGTTAGATTCAGCTCCCTCTTTTACTTTTGTATATGCCTTCAAATAGTATGATAAATGCATATTAAATAGCAATACCTTTCTGCTCGTATGAACTTTCCCCTCCCACTCCTTAGGCATCTCTATCTCTTTCTTCATCATGTTTACAACATAATCTATCTTAGGCAGTCCAGTTACTAATACTTTTTCTTCATTCACTCCATTTTTCATATATAAGTGCTTGGTTATTTCTGATTGAGTGATGATGAGATTAGAATAAATACTAGCACTGGTCAGATAATGCATATCACTTACATTGGGTTGATAGGTTCCAAGTACAAAATATGGTGAATATACAAGACAAGAGGTATTCATTCGCAATCGATCCGAATAATATTCTGGTAATACAGTAGTCAACGTATTATAATTGTCATATGGATTATGAATATATATAATATCTGGTTGTCGCTGCTCTATATTATAATCACAAAAATTTACAATCGGTACATAAGATGGGAAATCCGCCCCCTCATAACATTGCTTGCCAAGTGTTCCATTACTTTTCTTTTCATAATATGGAATAGGAATCACATAGCATTCACAATTCTTATCTTCTTTTGCTGTTAACCATATACTCTCAAGTGCATCCCACATAGACCCCTTATACGGTAAAAAGGCGATTTCATATTTAGCTGTTATATCCTGCTTAATCTCACTTTCAATACTAACCAATTGTTCTTCAAGTAGTTCATATATATCACTGACACAACTATCTATATTTAAGGAAACACTGCTCTGATATAAACTCTCACAATAATTTTCAAGGTGCGTTATTATGTGAGGTACTCCTTCATTGGAATTTTCAATACAAGTACCTATGCTAATTGCTGCTTCTTGACAGTGAGTTAGCATTTCTATTGCATCCCTATAATTTATTTTTTCTATGCACATTTTGATTTCTTCATGCATCTCATGCATTGTCCCAATTAGATCCTGAATCTGCAGCAGTTGTCTCTTTCTCATCTAGTCTCCTCACCTTTATAAAGATTCTATATTCTATTCAGAAAAACAGTAATACAATAAATATCAAAGTAATTATGTTATGTTAGACTTGGTGTTATATATTAAATTCCACATGCATCCACTATCTTTTGCATAATTTTTTTTAGGTAATGGGTTACATTCTTGGAATTGTTTAACTCACACCTTTCTTTGAACTATTGTAACGTGTCAAACTTTTTATGTCCACAGTAATATACTAACAATAAATAACAATATAGTTAATAATCAAACTATATCTACATTCTATGGCACATATTTTATATATCGGCTAAATACATATTAAATCATTAGATAGATAAAATAAAAAGTTACCAACTCATTTTTCATTTGCTTTGTCTTTGCCTTGTTTTTAGGGCATTTCCTACTATAAAACAAAGACTTTAGTAAAATAATCGTTTTATAACGTGATAGTTTACTAAAGTCTTTGTTTAAGAACTCATAATATTACCTTTCCATACTTGCCTTTACTTAGATTAGGTTTTCATTCCTCTTGAACTACCCATTGGTGAGTATTCTCATCAAATACTGCATGATAAAATTCTCCAATCGCCTTATTCAAAAATTCAGCAGCACCTTGTTTTGCATTTTCATCATAATACATGGTGAACCTTGGATCATCCACATACATCTGTCCTATACCTAAATGAGCTTGAGGTGAGTACGCTCCAAAGAATCCTAACCATTCTTTATGAAGTCTTACAACTTGCATAGCTAATTCGCTGGATGGATCATTTGTTTTCATAGCTTCTATTAGTTTTTCATTCACTTCAATTCGTATTCTTTCACTTGCATTATATTGTTCTTTACTTAGGCTGGTAAACTTTTTATTGCTTTCATTCACCTTTTCATCTCCATATTTATCTCTTATTTCTCTTCCATATTTCTCTTCATTCTTCTGTATTATATCTTTCTTAAAACCTTCGAATTTTTCTATATCGGACATTTCTCCTCCTCCTTTTAATGATAATAATGTTTGATCTACATTCTTTAATAATTTTTCAAGCTGCTTTTGTTTCTCTAGCAAGTTCTTTTTATGCTCGTTTAGAGCCTCTACACAATCAAAACTTTTACTATTTACTATAGATTTTATTTTTTCGATGGGTAAATCAAGTTCTTTGTAAAAGAGTATTTGCTGAAGTAAATCAATTTCATTTTCTCCATAGATACGATATCCAGATGAGCTTAATCTTTTAGGTTTTAACAGTCCAATTTCATCATAATATCTTAGTGTTCTTGTACTAACCCCTGCTAACTTTGACAGATTATTAATTGTATAATCCATATTCATATCACCTCCTATTCTTAATATAAGCTTTTACGTAACGTTAATGTCAATAAGTTTTTTTAGAATATAAAGATAAATAAAAAAAGAGCGAGAAATCTCATGTTTATTATGATTTCTCACTCTTTTCGTTATGCTATTCACAAATTTTATCCATTACATTTTTAGAATACTACTTGTTCCTTTGATTTTAGTTCTAAAAACTTAGTTTTATCTTGGGTAGGAAGCTCTTTACTACAATGCGTAAGAATTACTTTCAACCACTGATTCTTTTCATTCAGTCTTCGCGCTTCCTCTAAATTTTGATGAACACTATAAATAAGCAATTCAGCTTGCCCTTGCTTTATTAGTTGCGAAGCATAGGAATTTAAGTCTGTATGACCAGTAAAGAGAATCTTGCCTTCTTTATTTATCATCTTTTGAGCCAACAATTGATTATCTTCCGATTTTAATTGTGCATCAGCGATGAGAATTACGGTTGCACAATCAAAAGATTGTTCTGTCATCGTAGACACATTCTCGAAAACACCATCACTTGTAAGCCATTCTTTCCACTGCTGAGTAGACTCTAAGCATTCTTTTAATACTGAATCAACTACAACATTCGTTCCATAATTGGAAGAAAATACGATTTGTAACAAATCAAGCGCTCTACCATTCTGTGGTACAGGAAGCAATAAAGGTTTTCCTTCTTGAAAAATTTTATTAATATACTGAATGAGTTTTTCTTTATTCTCTGATGCAGTTCCTATCTTAGTCCCATATGCACAATCTACGAAAGCTAAATCGACACAGACATCTCGTAGCTCATCACAGAAATAAGCTAAGCTATCTTCACAATAGTCTCCAGTAAATAAAATCTGTTTTCCCTGAAAGGTTATGATAAACCACAAACTTCCAACACAGTGGCCACTTCTACCATAGTTCACTTGAAGGTCCTTCTCGATTGTAACAGCTTTCTGCGTTGAGATATCTAATAATACATAATCCTTTGGTTTTTGTGGCATTTGCTCATAAGTTTCTTTGGATAAATATACTATTCCCTCAAAGCCTTGCTCATATAACCATTCCAGGCTTCCGACATGATCTTTATGAGAATGTGTCAAAAAGACATAACGAAGCTTTATAATCTGTTCCTTTGATAAATATGGGTTTGGTTCTTCACTTCCTTGGAGTGTTCCGCAATCCACTAATAAAGAATACTCGTTTCCTTCTAAGAGAAAACTATTTCTACCATGTTCACAGCATCCACCTGCGATATATGCTTTCATTATGATTTCTTCTTTCTATTCGTTGCATAATTTAAGATGATGAGTAACGTCGTTGACACCAACACACAAACCATTGCCATAGCCATACCGACCGAAGCACTTCCCTGTTCGAATTCTTTTACAATAAACGTAGATACCATCTGAACATTCGGTGGAGAAATTAAGCTAGCACCAACTAATTCACGAAATACAATGATAAAAATCATCATCCAACCATATAGTACACCTTGCATAATGAGTGGAAGTGTGATTTTTCGGAAGATATACATCTTATTTGCACCACATACTTTTCCTGCTTGGATTAAGTTATCACCCATCTGCATGAAAGCAGAAGATACATATTGGATCGTATATGGTAAGAACATCACTACATATGCTAATATCATAAAACCTATCGTATTGTATAGAGGAATTACATTGTAAATCTTATTCCAGAACAACATTAAACCAATAACTAATACAATATTCGGAATCATCTCTGGCAATAAAGATTCCATTTCAATAATTTTTTTCCATCGTTTTGCTTTTCGAATCGTTACAACGATTAAGGTACCAATCACACTTGCGATGGTAGCTACTAGAACACCCAATAATGTACTTGTAAGTAACGCTTGGATTCCTTTTCCATTGGCAGTAAACAGATCCACATAATGTTGAAGTGTAAAGTTTCCTGAAGCCAAACCATAACCTCTTACCTTAATCAAAGAGGTTACAATGACTGAGAAATAAGGAATACCAATTGCGATGATAATAATAAGTGCAATATAGATTCCACCTAACAGCTTTGTACTTCTTTTGATTTCGTATTTGCTACGTTTTTGTCCTTTTCCACTCACAAGGTTATATGTGTTTTTTGCTGTAATATAGTTTTGTACATACCACATAATCAAACAAATCGTTACGAGTACGGAAGACAAGCCCGCTGCTTTACCAAAATCAATCGGCGTTGTTGTTGCGTATCGATGAATATCTGTTGTAAATACATAAAAACCAATTCGTTTTCCTAACGTGGCTGGTGTACCGTACTCAGAAAGTGTTTTAACAAAGACCAACAGCATAGCGATGGCATAGTTTCCAGTCAGAAGCGGCATCATGATTTTTCTCATTCGATACCAAAAACCAGCTCCACTTACCGCTCCACTTTCTTCTAAATTAATTCCAATATTTAAAATTGCATTCTTCAGTATGGTTGTCATAAATGGGAAGACATGCATACTCATAACAAATACTAGACCAGCAAGAGAAAAGAATTCTTCTGAGATACTTCCGGTCCACGGAAATAACTGCTGGAACAATCCTCTTTTTTGCATGAATAAGATCCACCCCATCGATGCAATGTAGGGTGGTGTCATAAATGGAATCATTAAAACAATATCCAACCATTTTTTATTTCCATATTTAGTTCTTGCTAATAAAAATGCCAAAGGTGTTGCAATTATGGTTGAAACAATTACTACAAGAACACCTAATAACAATGAGTTCTTTATCGTTTCTAAATTACTATCATTTCCAATTGTCTGTATCGCATTCGAAAAGTCAAGGCGGCCATCCACGATGACTGTCTCTGAGAATACAGTGAGAATTGGAACAATAATGAAGCAAAACAATGCAAATGCAATTACTGCATATACAAATGTCTTATTTCTCTTATTACTTCCCATATCCTATATCCCTCGCTATTGTGAACAAATCTCATTAAACTTTGATGCGATATCAGAAGACGTTGTAACAATATGATCCCAATTAATATTTGGAAGTACTGGTATATCGCTTACATTCGTTCTATTTTCACAGGTAATATCAGAACGACCAGGTAACAGGTATGTATCTGCTACCATTTGCTGAGCTTCGTCTGATAATAAATAGTCAACGAAAGCTTTTGCATTCTCAACATTCTTACTTGTTTTTAAGATCATAGCTGGGCGAGGATTGATGACAGTTCCTGATTCTGGATAATAAAAATCAATTGGTTCCCCTTTTTCCATACTAGTGTAAGCATTGTAGTCTACACCTGCCACAAGAATTTCTTTTTCACCTGTAATCACAGATTCTAAAGCTGCTTTATTAGTTCCTGCTACTGTAAGACCATTTTTACTCATTTCTTCCCAAGTCGTCCAATCATTCTTAGTAGAATCCATATATCCAGCAATGAAATCTTTATAAGAACCGGACTTTTCTGGATCTGGAACCGTTAATTTATCCTTGTACTCACTACTAGCAAGTTCAGACCAGTCAGCATCTAATTGATCAATGTACATTGTGTTATAGATGACACCGACCGCAGAAGCACTTGTTCCAAATAACATATTATCCTCGTCTTTCCAACCTTCGTATAATTTGTCCGCATATTCTGGTTCATAGCTAAGAAGTTTATCCTGTTCCTTCATCGCAAGTCCATCCGCCCAAGATGCAAGTACTACAACATCCGCGATTGGATTATCTTTTTCTGCTTCGAGTCTCGCTTGAATCTCACCTGTCGTTCCTTCAAACAATTCTACCTTGATTCCTGTTTTTGCTTCAAAGCCTTTTACATATTTTTCATTTAAGGCGGTTGGGCTTGGCATATAGACAACTACTTTACCATTGGAGGCTGTTTGTTCTTTACTACCACAACCTGTAAGTGCCATACATACCATGGTAAGAGATAACATAGCTGCAACTAATTTCTTTTTCATCTTTCTTATCCTCTTTCCTAAACTGTAATGATATCGTTTTCTTCAATGTAAATCGATAATTCTTCACCTGTTTTATATTTTTTATGCGTTTCAAGAGACCATTTTTTGCCCTCATACATAACATCTAATAGATATCCATTCCCTAGGAACTGAATATTTTCAACCTTAACCTGAAACTCCATAGCGTTTGGAAATTTATCAAAACTTACTGCCTCTGGTCGAAACATCTTATTTTCTGTAATCCAATTAGATTTTCCAACAAATTTTGCAACGGTTAAAGTCTTTGGATGATGATAGATCTCTTCAGGAGTTCCCTGCTGCTCAATGGAACCTCGTTTAAATACGATAATATCATCACTCATACTCATCGCTTCCATCTGATCATGAGTAACAAAAACACCTGTTACACCAAACTGCTCCGTAAGACGTTTAATTTCAACTCTCATATCGTCACGCAAAATGGCATCTAGTGCTGATAAAGGCTCATCAAAAAGAATACAATCTGGATTTGTTACAATTGCTCTTGCAAATCCAACTCTTTGCTGCTGTCCACCCGAAAGCTGACTTGGATATCTGTCTTTAAAATCACCAAGCTGTACTGCATTCAATGCATCTAGTACCTTCTTTTCCAAGTCTTTCGTTTCTTTTCTTGCTCTTAACCCGAAGGCTACGTTTTCAAATACCGTCATATGTGGCCAAAGAGCAAAGTCCTGGAATACAAAACCTAAATTTCTCTTTTCCGGTGGAACTTCAATCTTTCTTTCACTTGAGAATATACAAGTGTCATCGAACCAAATCTCTCCAGAATCTGGTTTTTCTAGACCAGCAATCATTCGAAGTATCGTTGTCTTTCCACATCCTGATGGACCTAGAAGTGTAGTAAAACTTCTACCCTCAATTTGAAAGTTCATATTGGATATTGCAAAAGAGTCCCCAAATTTTTTGCAAACATCTTTAAATCTAATTACCATTATCTTTTCCTTTCGTGTCTTTCCATTGCATCAACTTCTAATTAAATCGTAAGTTACTTTATCATGGTTTAGTAAAGTCTATGTAAAAAATGTTTAAAAGTTATGTATAATTTTAAAAAATAAGTCTATAATAAGTAATTTCTTTCAATTCTATATTTTTACATGATTAAATAGATAAAATGAACGATTATCAAAGAAAATGTGAATATTTAGAACATAAAAATAGCTATCACTTACTTCCTTTTTGGTACCTATGAGATAACATACTTTGTACTTAATGTGTCTAAGTCACAATATATGGAATCACATTTACCTCATGAAAGACTGCGATAGCCTTAGTAATACTAGATCAATATTTAGTTTTTTCATTAAGCGTAATATGTACGAATACGTAATCAAGCGTGCTTTTCTTCGTTTTTAATCTCCCAGTGAATTAACAATGTTAATGCTGCTCTTAGTACAATAATTGCTCCAACAATCATAATCTCATTGAAATCTTGGGCAATTACAGTTCGTAAAATCTCACTTCCCAATTTAAATTCTAATCCCATTGCCATTCCTTTAGCAAGTTGTAACCTTGTACAAGGTTTTCGCTTTAAATAATTAATAGCACCCATAATTCCAGCGCTCACTAAGACAGCGACTCCAATAAATTCAAACATTAAAATAGATATCTCTACGATATCTTCCAATAAACCATTTATAACCGACATTATTAATTATTCCTCCTACTCATTTGTCGACATTGTCAAGTATATTGTAACTTATTTATCAATAAAGTCAACCTTCTATTGATATTATTCTATCAATAGCTTCCACAAAGTAACATTTTAACAAATTTTACACACAGAAACTATATTTTAAAACAGATTACATACCAAAATCAACTTTCTACAATATTGAATCCATCTTCATTCAGCATATTCTGAACTATTATCTGAGCAACTAAGAAATCACTAAAACTCTTCATAATCTTAATGTTCATGGAATTGCAATATGTAATCTCAATGTAATAATAGCATTAACTTTATGGTTTACCATACTAAAACTAATATATTAACTTTGCTAATTGCAATACTATGAAGGAATCAGAAAGGAGATTTATTATGTCAGATCCAAGAAATCCTAAAGCTGTGCCTACGAAATTATCTAGATCCATTCATAATAATGAATATGGCAATGTTCCGGTAGAAGATAATTATGATGACGGAGATATCCCAGAAATTGATCTTCCAATGAACACAGAATATCAATTGCATAACCAAGCGTTGAAAGATATGTTTCGATTATAAATCAAATCGTTAAACATGTCAGACCCTTAGAATGCTTTTATGATTCTTATTCCCAATCTATCTCATAAAACTGATGACTTTGCTCATACTAGATGTAAGAAAGGATGTGCATGATGAAACAACAAAATATGAATCAATCGTATCGTAATTCTGATCAAGAGAGTTCAAAACAGCAAAACAACTATAACAATAGTACCAATTGTAGTAACAACGGTTCTGTCGAACCTCTTCCAGAGTCCTCTCGACCAAGACGCGATGGTCCTGGCGGTGAAGATGCCAAATAAACCTTAATATATGATAAGGAGTAAGTTCAAGACATAGGATTATGTTTTGTTCTTGCTCCTTTTTTTAAGTGAGATACCACTTTTGTATCCAACATACTTTTTATCCTTTATTACGAGTTATAATCCTTCGCCGTAAGTCTACCAGTTCTCTTAAGATACAAATAAAACATCAATTCAAAAACAAATCCATAGAGTACTCCGAAGATAGTGTCTACGGCTCGGAAAAAGATAGCTTCTGAAAATCCATACAAATTAGTTCCAATCGCTAGTGCTCCAAAGGAATTGAACACAGATTGCCATCCATACGTTGCAGAAAGTCCTACGCCAATTCCTCCAATAATACCTACATTGTTATAGATATAATCTGGAAAAAAATTATATATTAGAAAGAAGATGGCGATGCCTAGAATATTACCTCGGATTCTTTGTTTTAGACGTTCTTTGATATTGGATCTAAATGGTACAAGTACAGACATCGCGGCAATCCCTACCCAAACGATCCTCAAAAAATGAAAACATTCAGCAAGAAATAGTGCAGAAGATACACTTAATGCAATTAAAAGCTGCCACTGAGTCCTAGAAGTACGTAGGTTAAGTGCTTGAATTAGATTTCTAAACTTCACCTCATAAACTTTTTTATGATGTTTATGATAGTATACGATACCAACAAGAATAAGCCCCAAAGCCATACCTACTAATCTTTTTTCATAAGAAGTGCCAGTTACCCCATACCCATATAAGAGTAAGTAGCTTAAAATCAATGTTGAGTGATTGGACATCTTAATATTATGACAACCTAAAAACATTATTATGCCAATACAGAAAAAATGAATTAAAAACGATATAAAAATATTACTATTATGAGCAAGATATGGTCCAAATGACAAAATGAGAAAGATCGCTACGAGTGATAACATAGCGTGATGAATCTCTATTTCCAAATCCACATTACGAAATACCAAAATACATAATAAAACAACCACACCTACTGTACTATTATTATTTCCAAAAAATACACTAAAGGCCAGCACAAAAGCCATACAAAAGGCCAACGTTAGGATGATTTTAAAGAGATAAACACCTATGTGATAAATTTTCTCTTTTGTTGTTCTTGATTCTTTGATTACTTTCTTTGATCCAGCTTGATTCAATTGTAATTCTTCATAAAACGTCATGATTAGAATCCTCTATTCCATGGAATATATATAATTTGATATTTCCATATAAAATTGTCATACATCCTAGTGTACAAAAGTAAGCTCGTTTTATCTTAAAAAACTATAGGTTTATTTATGTGTATTTTCTACGGAAATTATTTAATATTTTCCTAAGAGTTGATAATTATGTAATTGATATGAAATAACATTTTTTTGCTAAGAACAATGTTTTCTAAGAGTATAGTATAAAGAAGACACTTAATTACAATACTTGACTATATCTCATTTTTTGATATCATAGTAATGATATTTATTATCAAATACAAGCTATAAGGAGAAGTTAAAATGAACTTAGATATGGAAAAATACAAAAAAATTAGAATGGCGCAAGCAGAAGGTGTTAGAACCATAGAGGAACTAAAAGAAAGAACTGATATTGTAATAGAAAATGATGAAGAGCTAAAAGAAATGGAAGCTGTATTAAAAAATGCATGTAAATGCAAAAATGTATCGGTTGAAGATATTGTAAATGCCGTGAAGAATGGGGCTGATACTGTTGAAAAAGTTGCAGAGGTGACTGGAGCTGGCACAGCCTGTGGAAGATGTAAATCTGGGTTAATACCAAACATTATAGAAAATAAACGATAATCATTATAAATCATAATACAATTTTATCCGAAGAGTTGGGGCATGTGATTAACATTCACATGCCCCAACTCTTCGTTTATTACGTAGTAGGATCTTAAGATAACTATTACCGTGAGCTATGCGAACTTACATATTCCGTATAACTCATACCAGTATATTTTTTAAAGCAGCGTCCAAAGTAATTTGGATCTGGAATTCCGACAGCATTGGCAGTACAAAACATCTTCTCACTCGTTCTAGCTAATGCAATTGCACGCTCCATGCGACATTTGATTAAGAATTCGACAAAGCTCTTTCCTGTTTCTTGTTTAAATTTGCGGCTGAGATAGCTTGGATTGAAACCAAAATGCTGCGCTACGGAGGTTAGATTAATGTTCGAATCTGTGAAATTTTCACGTAAATACTGTATGATTTGCTCAATCCCGGATGGTGTAATTACCTCTCCCATCTCCTGTATGTGGATATTCTGCTTATCCAATGTCTCCTTGATTCTAGTTAAGACTTCGGTTACTTCTTGTCGAACGATTGGCTTTAACATATACTCCACCACCTGTAAACGAACACATTGTCGCGCGTACTCAAAGTCATCAAAGCCTGTCAAAATAATAATCATTAAATCTGGGTATCGATCCGTAGCAAGCTGAGTGAACTCTAAACCGTTCATAAAGGGCATGGAAATGTCTACAAACACAATGTTCGGTCTCAAATCATCTATGATGTTAATCGCTTCTATTCCACTCGCTGCTTCTCCTACCACTTCCATATCAAGCGCTTCCCAGTCAATCGATGCTTGAAGCAGTCTACGAGCAGAAATCTCGTCATCAATAATCATCACCCGGTACATGATTCTCCCCCTTCTGCTTTCGTCTCCCTCATTTTTGGAATGTAGATGTCGATTTCCGTATATTCTCCTGGCTCACTATGTATCCTCACTATGTTATCACAGTCATAGTAATAGCGTATACGATTAATGGTACCACGTAAACCAAAGCCTGACAGCGTATTTCCATCTTCGTCTTCTCTTACTTCAAGAACATTTACGATCTGCTCAGTATTCATACCAACACCAGAATCATACACTATGATGTGTAAACCATCCTCTTCCATGCTAGTAGTAATACGAATCACACATTTTTCTCCCTTAAGGCGTACACCATGGTAAATACAATTTTCTACAAGTGGTTGCAGAATCAGCTTCGGTATCATGTAATCAAGAGTGGAATCATCAAGAATATATTCATCCTCAAAGATATCTCCATACCTTAATTTTTGTAGTGCGAGATAATCTTGCGTAATTCGTAACTCGCGTTTTAATGGAATCTCACGATCCCCTTTGCTAAGGAAGTTGCGGTAAAAACTTCCTAGCGTCTCCAAAGCAGAATGCACTTTAGTTGCATTCTCCTGTACTGCCATATAGCTAATCGTTGCTAATGTATTATAGAGAAAATGTGGCTTAATCTGTTCTTGTAGTACGCGCATCTCCGCTTTCTGCACATTCTTTTCATTCATCAGTAAACGATTGAATAACTCGTTAAGATAATCGATCATACTATTATAGCTCTCTGCCAATCTACCAATTTCATTGTTGGGCATTTCGGTGTCAATCCTTTTAAGCCACCCTGAGGACCTCGTACGTTCCATTGCTGCACTTAAGTTTCTGATTGGTCGTGCAATATTGACTGTAATGAACCACGCACAGACCATACCTGACAATATAAATGCTGTCAGAGTCAACATTAGCGCATAGATAGTATCTCTCGGTAGCGCCTCTGCACCTTTTCCACTCGCACACAATACTACCAGGGGCTTTACTGCCAATCTACCAGTCAAAGTCTTTTTCTCATCATCGATTCGAATATTTTTATAGACCATACTATCACTATCATAGTCACTATCATACAGAGCTCCAATTTCTTCATTACCACATAGAATGGTACCACTGTTATCAAGGATACACATACCACTGGAATTCTGTAGCGCAAGGGTATCGTCAAATACATTACTTGAGATGTTCATAATCAATGTACCCAAAAGCTTTTGCGATTGAATGTCATAGATTGCTCGCGACATTGTAAGAAATGGCTTACCACTATTCTTCTTAATCGTACCATTCCCATTAATTGAAATAACTGTGGCACCACGGGCTTCTAATATCTTCGATTGCTCTTGGCTATTCATATCAACGAAGTACTCACCAATCCCTGTACTTACAAATTCTCCATCATTTCGAAAGATATATACCGAATCAATGTTGCTATACAAATTCTGAATTTCATAAATACCCCTTCGTGCCTCGTATACCTTATCTCGATTCGTTTCTTTCACTTTTAAAAAGCTCACGACACGATCATTAACCATGATCAAACGTGATAAATAATTGTAGTTTACCAAACTTGCTCGGATGGTAGATACTACATTGTTAACTGCCGTTTCCGATGACCTAACTTTAAAATCATTTTCCGTTCTCTTACTTATAATGGAGGTAGCGATTAAAAACATCATACAAAAAAACAATAGTAAAATAATAAGCATGAGCAGAGTCTTTTGTTGAAGCGATATTTTTATATCACGTTTTACTCGGTTAACTCCATCCTTCATATCTCCACCTCAATCATGTATATGTATAATACGAAATTTACCTATTTTTTTACCATATCTTACTATATTATATCGTAACACATTCAAACCCTATTTTCAACCTGACCTTCCAAAATAAGATTATACTAAAATAGCGAAGATAAACCAAAAAAGGGCTCAGACGCTGTTATCAATAAAGCTGAAACAGAGTCTAAACCCCATCTGAAACAAATTATTAATTGATCACTAACCCTTGATTGCTCCTGCAATAAAGCTTGCTTGTATCTTCTTACTAAAGAATGCATAGAATATGAGCGTTGGGAAGGTTGCTAGAACCAATGCTGCACCTACAGGCCCCCATTCAGTCATATACTGTCCAGAAAGTGCTTGCACACCGACAGGCAATGTTTTATGTGCAGAATCACTAACAAAGATATTCGCAAACATCAGCTCGTTCCAACACTGTAAGAACGTGTAGATGGACACCGTTGCCACTGCTGGCTTCATCAATGGTACGATGATACGAAAGAATATTCCCCATGTACCACAACCGTCAATACAAGCTGCTTCATCAAGATCCATTGGCAATTCTTGCATGAATCCTGTACATATGAGTATTCCCATTGCCAATGAAAAGGCAGCGTATGGAATAATAAGTGCAAAATAAGTATTGAGTAAATGTAGTTTAGCAAGGGTAACATAGATAGGTACGATGGAAGCATGAATTGGGATGGTCAATCCAAGCATAAAGAATTTGTTCATTCGCTTCCTACCCTTCCAAACAAATCTTGTAAGTGCAAAGGTTGCCATAAGGGAAACAAACATTACGATTGCAATGGTCGTAATTGCAACAATGACACTGTTCGAAAAATATCTACCAATATTTCCTACATTCAATGCCTTTGCATAGTTTGACCATAACCAATCATTTGGAAGACCTGCAACATTTTCACCAAATATTTCTGCATTGCTCTTAAGAGAGAAGGTAAACATCCAGTATACAGGGAACAGATTAAGCAGTGCCCAAAAACCAAATAAAATGTATACCCAAACTTCTTTGCCTTTTCTTCTTTTCGTCGGTGTGGAGTCATTCAACGGTCTAGATTTCTTATTTTGATTTTGAACGTTATCATCGATCTTCACGTTGTTAATCCTCCTTATCCTTGAATATATAGCCAATAATCAAAGCAAATGCAAAGCACAAAATGATGAGAAGGAGAGCTATTGTACTACCCATACCATATCGATTACGTAAGAATAGCATATTTATCATCAGTGTACTAGGCACCTCCGTCGCATGTAACGGTCCACCACCAGTTAAAACATAAATTAAGTCAAACGATTTGAGTGAACCTGTAACAGCGAAGATAGTACTTATCTTCATGATAGGCCTTATGTACGGTAAAACAATATAACGATTTACCTGTCCCTCTCTTGCTCCATCAATCATTGCTGCTTCACGATACTCCGTCGGTACACTCTTGATACCTGCATACAATAACAACATATGATAGCCTACATACTGCCACAGAATAGGTACAAACGTTGCTCCTAGTGCTGTTTGTCGATCTAACCAAATTCGTGCCAAATTATCCAAGCCAACCGCCCGTAGGATTACATTAAGTATACCGTAGGATGGATTGTAAATCTTTAGCCAGAGTTGACCAATTACAACAGTCGAAATAAGTACAGGCATAAAATAAATCGAAAGAAAACCTCGTTCACCCTTTCTTCCCTTACCGAGAAGAAGTGCAAGCCCCAATGCAAGAGGTAACTGAACCCCTACTGAAAGCACTGCCAATAGTAATGCATTGCCCAAAGCTTTGACAAAGCCGATTGAGTTGCTAGTAAACAGTTCCTTGTAATTTTCTAATCCAATAAAAGTCTTTTTTCCAAAGCCGTTCCAATCAAAAAAACTGTAATAGCCCGATAAAAATATCGGTGCAACAAGAATAACAAGAAAAAGAAGCAGCGCAGGGAGAATAAATAGAAAAATTGTTAGTTTATTGCTATATAGTTTTCTCATCTTGATCCCTTCCCTACAAGATGAAACAGCAAGCTGTTTCACTTGTCAAGTATTAGATAAGAAGCGGTTCCCAGAGGATTTTGATCCAGACATTCATTGGGTAACCGCTTCTTTCTTAATTGAATGAGAACCTAGAAAATAAAGCCTCTCATTCATATTCTTAACTTATTTTATGATTCCAAGAATTACTTAATGTCTTTCACAAGACCTTCAACAAATGCCTTACCATCAATAACAGAAGCATAAATCTGGCTTACATAATCAAGATAGATGTTTGCAGTATCAGCGGACATAGCAGTATCTCCGAAAAGAACCATCTGGCTTGAATTAGCAACAATATTAGCAACTGACTGTGTCAAGGAGTTGATACCACTTGTGTCATAATCAGGTGTCCATGCTGGAAGTCCATTACCATCTAGGTAACCATAATGACAGATTCCCTTAGCAAGCTCAAATGCAGCCTCAGCAGCAACTGCAGCGTTCTTAGAACTAGCTGCAACTGCAAGTGTATCCGATGGTCCACCAATAAGCTCGCCTAACTGAGACTTAGAAGCATCGATTACTGGGAATTCAGCAACCTGAATCTTATCAGATAATCCAGCTTTATCAAAGTCTGCACAGTTCCATGTTCCGTTCATATAGAAAGCATACTTTCCTGCCATGAAGTTTGCTTTTACTTCGTCATTACCAAGTGCAATTCCTTCTGGATCAAAATACTTCTTATCAATCATTTCCTGGAAGATACCAACAGCCTTAGCTACATCCTCATTATCCCAAGAAGCATTACCTGCAAAGATTTCATTCAATGCTGTAGCACCAGCGGTCTTCTCAATGATAGATTCAAGGTATTCAGTTACACACCAAGTCTCCTTACCAGAGCAACCAAAAGGAATGATACCTTTTGCTACAAGAGCATCACAGCAAGCGATTAACTCTTCATATGTAGCAGGAACATGATCGTAACCAACTTCCTTAAGAAGTTCCATGTTAGAGAACATACCAACGATATTCATAGTCATTGGAACACCATAATAACTTCCGTCAAACTTAACGTTACCCATCATAACTTCTGGTAATTCAGAAGCATACTTAGCATAGACATCATCTACACAATAAACACGACCAGCATCAACAAAGTCACCAAGGAAAGCACATCCCCATGTGAAGAAGATGTCTGGCATTTCATTTGCAGCAACAGCTGCTTTAATCTTTGTCTTGTATTCCTGGTTTTGAGTAGTTTCCCAAGTAAAGTTGATTTCTGGATGTGCTGCCTTGAAATCAGCGATGGCAGCTTCATAAGCATGGCGATTTGAATCACTCTCTGTAGCGATACACCACATAGTAAGGTCAATAGGCTCAGTCTCACTAGCGGCCTCCGTAGGCTCTTTCGTTGCAGCAGGTTCTTTCGTTGCTTCAGTTTTTGTAGGTTCATTCTTTTCGGTAGATGTTTTAGCATCCTTAGTTCCACATCCAACCAAAGATACAATCATCCCCATAG
>JAEZKD010000172.1 GCA_023415655.1 Bacillota bacterium
ATTATTTCTGATTGTATTACCAGTTATGATAAGAAAAAAATTGACGAGATGCTTGTTTATTATGAAAGTAAAGGATGCGATATAAAGAAGTTGGACGATGTGATTCAGAATAGAAAGTCTTAAGCATGTAGAATTAGAAGTATTGATTTTACTGAGCTTTTCGAGAGCGTGGTTGTAAATTGGTTGCAATCAATTTGTTTTAGATTAATAAGTATGTATAAAGATAGTGGACTATTGCAGAGTTGTGACAGTCCAATTTTATTTTATGACTGCTTGACAGAATAAATATATGGTGCTATACTTTGCACTAATTCAAAACAAAAAAGGCTTTGACGAGGAATAGTAGGTGTTAGGGATTTCACAGAGAGAAGATGGTTGGTGCGAATCTTCATTGAACTAATATTGAAGCAGCCTCTGAGCTGTGGACCGAACAGAGAATCTAAGTAGGCTTCAACTGAGTTCCCCCGTTAACGTAGGAAGCAATATCGGAGAAATCCCGTATTGGTAGAGTGCAGAGAAATCTGAAATTAGGTGGTAACACGGACATGAAAGTTCGCCCTAAGTTGATATTATATCAGCTTAGGGCTTTTTGTTTTGGAGAAATGTCAGAAAGGAGAATGAAACATGACAGCAAATGAATTAAGAACAATGTATGTAAACTTTTTTAAAGAAAGGGGGCATAAGGAAATCGCGTCAGCGTCACTTCTCCCGGAGAATGATCCAACCGTGTTGTTTACCACTGCAGGAATGCATCCATTAGTGCCATACTTACTGGGTGAGAAGCATCCAAGTGGAAATAGACTTACAGATGTACAAAAATGTGTAAGAACAGAGGATATTGATGAAGTAGGAGATGATACACATTGCACATTTTTTGAAATGTTGGGAAATTGGTCTTTAGGAGATTATTTTAAGCAGGAATCCATTTCCATGAGCTTTGAGTTCCTGACTAAGTACCTTAATATACCGGTAGAACAATTGGCTGTAACGGTGTTTGAAGGTGATGACTTGGTACCAGCTGATGTGGAGGCAGAAGGAATATGGAAAAGCTTTGGGGTTAGCAGTGACCAGATTTTCCGATATGGAAGAGAAGATAACTGGTGGGGACCGGCGGGACAGACTGGTCCATGTGGACCGGATACAGAAATCTTCTACGATATGGGTAAGTCTAAATGTGGTTCAAACTGTGGACCTTCATGCCATTGTGGAAAATATGTTGAGATATGGAATAATGTCTTTATGCAGTTTAATAAAGAAGCAGATGGTAGTTATACAGAACTTAAGCAGAAAAATGTGGACACCGGAATGGGTTTGGAGCGTGTACTGACTATTTTAAACGGAAAAACAAATGTGTATGATACCGAATTATTTATACCGGTTATGGAAAAGCTCAAAAAGATTCTAGAAGTGGAAGGAAAAGTTCTTGCCCAAAGAGATAGCAGAATTATCTGCGAGCACACCAGAACTATTACATTTATTCTCGGCGACCCAATGAAGATTAACCCATCCAATACAGAGCAGGGATATATCTTAAGAAGATTGATTCGAAGAATCATTCGCTTATTTAAGAAGGCTGATATTAATGCAAATTATCTATGTGAGTTGTCAGATGTAATTATTCAGCAATATAAAGTGACCTATCCAGAGCTTGGGGACAACAGAGAGTTTATTTTGGAGCAGTTGCAAAAGGAGTATATCTTATTTTCAAAGACTTTGGATGAGGGATTGAAAAAGGCAAACAGATATCTTGATAAAATCCCTGAGGGTGGAGTTCTTAGTGGTGAGCTTGCATTTAAGCTATATGATACTTATGGCTTTCCGATTGAGTTTACATCAGAAATTGCTTCGGAAAGGGGATATCAGTTAGATATGGATGGATTTCACAAGAAGTTTGAGGAGCACCAAGACAAATCCAGACAAGGAGCCGCTGGAAAGTTTGCAGGAGGCTTAGCTGATAATAATGAGCAGACAGCAAGACTTCATACGGCAACGCATTTGTTAAATGGGGCATTAAGAAAGGTGCTTGGTGATGAAGTGTCCCAAAGAGGCAGCAATATCACTTCGGAGCGTTTGCGTTTTGATTTCTCTTTTGGAAGGAAGGTGACGAAAGAGGAACTTACGCTTGTTGAAGCAATTGTAAATGAAGCCATTGCACAAAATATAGACGTGATTTTAGAAGAAATGACACCCGAGAAAGCTTATGAAGAAGGTGCTGTCGGTGTATTCTCCGGTAAGTATGGAGAGATAGTAAAAGTATATACAATTGATGGATATTCCAAAGAAATATGCGGTGGACCTCATGCTAAGAACACAGGTGAGCTTCTTTCGTTTAAAATCTTAAAAGAAGAAGCTTCTTCAGCTGGCGTTAGGAGAATAAAGGCAGTTATTGAGGCGAAATAAGTAGTAAAAAGCATATTCACAAATAGAACGATAACAATAAAAGTTCTATGTGGATATGTTTTTTTTCTCTTGACCTTACCCTAAGGGTAAGGGTTATACTGACGTCATTCAAGTCCTCAAAGTAGATGATACTTATGAATAGAATCATATATAGAATAATACAGTTCCGATATTTTTCCATATAATTATATTGTTTTAGATTTTTGGTAATCATATAATTTACATTGTCTCAATTAATTAGGAAAGGAATTGTATTGTTAATGAATCAAATTCAAAATTTATTTTCATTAAAACATAAAACAGCAATTGTAACAGGTGCCAATACTGGTCTTGGTCAAGGGATTTCTGTTGCACTTGCTGCTGCAGGAGCACATGTCTTCGGCGTAGCAAGAAGAAGCTGTGAGGAAACGCTAGAAAAGATCAAGGAAGTCGGAGGTACATTCACAGAGATAATTGCTGATCTATCGAACCTAGATGCCATTGATTACATCATAAAAGAGGTAAATGAAAAATCAGATCGAATTGATATTCTAGTAAATAATGCAGGAATAATAAAAAGATGTGATGCGATTGATGTAACAAAAGAGGATTGGGATTTAGTTACCGATTTGAATGAAAAAATGGTATTTTTCCTGTCACAGGCAGTAGCAAGGCAATGGGTTGCCGATGGAAAGGGTGGTAAGATTATAAATATTGCTTCTATGCTTAGTTATCAGGGAGGAATCCGTGTTCCAGCTTATACAGCAAGCAAGAGTGCCATTGCAGGTCTAACAAAGGCATTAGCGAATGAATGGGCACGCTATAACATCAATGTAAATGCGATTGCTCCAGGGTATATTGCTACGAATAATACGGTACAGCTTCGCAATGATCCGAGTCGCAATGAGGATATATTAGCAAGAATCCCTGCAGGACGTTGGGGAACTCCAGAGGACATGTATGGAGTAGCTATCTTCCTTGCCTCAGAAGCATCTGCATATATGAATGGATTTACCATTGCAGTGGATGGTGGATGGTTGGCAAGATAAAGCTATGGATACATCATTGATCGTTGTTTTGGGACTTCGTAGGAGCTTGCTCCTATGAGGTCTTTTTTTGGTATGAAGACATGAACGACAATTCACTAAAAGAATTTGCGAAGCACCATTAATCAGATTGTGGTAGAGAATATAATATTAACTGATCAACCCACTTGACAAACTAACACTTGTTAGTTATAATCCAAACTAACAAGTGTTAGGAGGTATATTATGGATAAGTATTTTGGGAATTTTGTTACTACAACATCGACTCTTATGCTCCTTGTAGGTTTCATCTATATGGGATATCACATACGATATCATAAGAGCATAAAGAACTGGGGAAGACGAGTTGCAATTCTTAGTAGTGTTGGGTTGATTCTATGTTGTTTTGTGGCGACAAGGGATAATTATCATCAATCCGTTCAAGTATCCTTTGATGCAAGTATAACCCCAGGTATTTTCACAATTGATAGCATTCAATCAACCTTATGTTGCATCGGTGGAGCTATCATAGCTTTTTCAGCGATTTCTAGTATCTTTACAAAAAGCCAAAGATATAGAAAAACGATGTTTTTCTTATTAAGTGCAACGATTATATTCAAAACAGTTGTCATAGAAATTTCAAGGTGGGGGATGTAAGTATGAAGATAACAATTATTCATGGGCAAAATCACAAAGGAAGTACATACCATATAGGAAAGATGCTCATAGACAATCTTGATTCTAAAAAGGAAATCAGAGAATTTTTCTTACCAAGGGATCTGAATCATTTTTGCTTGGGTTGTTATCAATGTGTGGAAGAGGAGGGAAAGTGTCCATATTATGAAGAAAAGCTCAGAATCATGCAAGAAGTAGAAACGTCAGACTTACTAATATTCACGACACCGAATTATTGTTTGGCACCATCTGCTCCGATGAAGAGCTTTATTGATTTGACCTTTACCTATTGGATGTCACATAAGCCAAGGGCCAGTATGTTTCATAAAAAAGCAGTTGTGATCTCTACGACGGCAGGTGCAGGAGCACAAAAAGCAATAAAGCCAATTGCAAGAACCCTATTCTATTGGGGAGTTCCTTCGATTATCAGTTATGGGATTAGTGTTCAAGCGATGAATTGGGAGGGAGTATCGCCAAAGAAGAAAGAAAAAATTGAGAACCATATGAAAGCTCTTGCCAAAAAGTTGTCGCGAAACAGGCAACCTAAGGTAGGCATGAAAACAAAGTTTATTTTTTATATGATGAGTAAGATGCAAAAAGCTAACTGGGGTAGTGGTCCAATAGAAAAACAATATTGGGAAGATCACGGATGGCTTGGGAAGGAACGTCCATGGTAAAAGAAAAAGAAAAAAGAGAAACAATAAAAGAAAGAACAACAAAAGAAAGGATTGTATATGAATCCTTGAAACTGTTTTCACAACAAGGATACCATGGGGTATCTATGCGTGAAATTGCAGCAGCAGTAGGGATGAAAGGAGCTTCGCTTTATAATCATTTTAAAGGAAAAGAAGATATCTTTCAGGCGATTTTTTCAGAAATGACGAAGCAATATGATGCGGCAGCTATGAGGATGCATGTTCCAATGGAGGATAATCAAACAACGGTTATAGCTTACTCAGAAATGCAAGAGAAACAGCTGTTAGCTATGGCGGAAGGATTATTTGAATTTTTTACACAAAATGAGTTCGCAGTTTTATTCCGCAAATTGATCATCTCTGAGCAACATAAATCAGACCTTGCAGCAAAGTGTCTAAAAGATTACTACTTAGAAGGACCGATCTTATTCCAAAGTCATATCTTTGAAGGGCTTCAAAAGATTGGGAATTTTAAAGACTTCGACGTTGAGGTTATGGCAATTCATTTTTATAGTCCAATTTATTATATATTAAGTCGATTTGATGCAGGTTACAGTTATGAAGAAGGACTTGAACAAGTGAAAAAACATGTTCAATATTTTTGCAAGTTATATAGGAAATAATTATTCTTCCCTAATATGTTTTACAGAAGGTGAAGGAATGGAGGGAATAGAATGAAATACATCTCAATAGGAGAAGTTCTTACTTTAAATCAAAGGATTCAGAAAGAAGAAATGCCGTATGTAATACATGTAAGAGATGCTTGTGGAAAACAATCCTTTTGGATAGAGAAATTACATCAGGATACAGATGATCAAAAGCTGGTTGAATTATTATCAGAGTTTTTTCATTCCTTGCAGTTAAATATTGTATTCAGTGAAGATAGAATTAATTTTTGGATATTAGAATAAGCAGGTAATTAATAATTGAACAATGATTTCAAGCAAAACCGAAGTTGATGTTACTTGTATGCCAAATGAGTATAGAATTGGCTCGTTATCCCCAATCATGTGAAATTAGTGCGTTGAAATTTGTGGTATCTCTTATTATAATAATATAACAATAAGCCAAGTCAAAAGGTAGAAAGGAGAAGAGAATCATTATTGATTCTAAGAAAGAAAAACACCTAGGCAGTAAAGGATGGTGGTAAGTCACAAAAGAAAAATAGACAAAACTGAAAAACTGGAAGAAGATTGTGTAGTTTTGGTCATGACGAATTATGAAGTCATAGGTTTGATCAGTGGGATAAAAGAAAGAGAAGGCAGAAGATAAAAGTAAAATACAGAAAAATGGTATGTAGGAAATAATTTCGTAGTAGTACATAAATAGATAAAATTAATTAATTGTGCATGGCATTTAATCTGCTCTGCATTTCATTCTCTGCTCTTTTGTAGGAAACAGGAGCATAATATTGTTCCACTGTTTAACTTAAATGTATTAGTAATTTTAGAACAAAATTATTATGATTTCGAAAGTGGGGATACAAATGATAGAACATACGAAAAAACAAAAGAAACAGCAAACAATTAGTAGACAAATACAAAGAGTGATGGTTTTATCCATGGTAATATCTTTGTTAGTAGTTGGGCTAATTTCTATTGTAATGAATTTTGTAACAACGGTTAGTAATTTGAAAAATTCGATGGGCTTATTGGCGACTGAAGCTGGAGCACATATCAACTCAGCTTTAAAAACAGAGCTTGGTCAAGTTGAATTGCTTGGTACTATGGCAGAGCTTGGTGGGGATGCTATGTCCATTGAAGAGAAAACAGAGGTATTAAAAAAATACAAAGAACATTATGGCTGGCTTTCTGCAACTATTTTAGATACAGGGGGCTATCCTCTTGGAAGTACAGCTTATAATTTTGCAGATAAAGAATATTTTAAAAATGCAGTGAGTGGAGTAACAACAGCCAGTGATCCTGTGTATCAAGAGGCATTAAGTACAATGATTATTAACTTTGCAGCACCATTATGGAAAGATGGTGTACAGGATACGGAAATCGTTGGTATTGTTCTTGTAACGGAGGATGCAGCAGCTTTTTCTGATATGATGGCAGACATACAAATTTCTGATAATGCTGGGGCATATATGATTAATTCTTCTGGTGTGGTAATTGCAAGTGATGATTATGATTCCGTATTAAATGCAGAGAATTCAATAGAAGATGCTAAGACAAATTCAGAACTTAAGAGTCTTGCGGCATTAGAAAGGAAGATGATAGCTGGCGAAAGTGGTTCTGGAAGTTATTCCTATCGTGGACGATCTGAAGTAATGGCATATTCACCAATCGGAATCAATGGATGGTCGATTGCAGTATATGCTCCATATATGGACTTCCTAACCGGTACTGTAATTGGTATTGTAGTAACTATCTTTTTAATGATAGGTGCAATATCAGTAGCTATTTATTTTGCAAAGAAGATTGGCAATAAAATTGGAGAACCAATAAAGCTATGTGCAGAACGTATTCGTTTGCTTGGCGAAGGGGATTTGGTCACACCGGTTCCAGAGATTAAAACAGAGGACGAGACAAAAGTGTTGGCAGATGCAACAACTGATATTGTAACTGCACAGAGTGCAATCATTGGGGATCTATCTTATATATTAAAGGAGATGGCAGGTGGAGACTTTGCAATCAGATCTAGAATTGGAAAAGAAGCTTATGTAGGTTCTTATGTGAACTTAATTACTTCAGCCAATGAATTAGTTGTTAAAATGAGTGATACACTAAAAAGTATCAAACAAGGATCTGATGAAGTATCTATGGGAGCTTCTCAGTTGGCAGAAGGTTCCCAGAACCTTGCAGAAGGTTCCACAGATCAGGCTGGGTCTGTAGAAGAGCTACAAGCAACAATCATGGATGTGACGGAACGTGTCGGAGAAAATGCGAAGGAAACGGAATCCGCGGCAATTATTGCAGTTGAAGTAGCAGATAAAGCACAGGCTAGTCGACAAGAGATGGATAACATGACCAAAGCGATGGAGCAAATTAGTGCTACTTCGTTACAAATTGAAAATATTATTGGAGAAATTGAAGATATTGCAGGACAGACAAATCTCCTATCCTTAAATGCTGCAATTGAAGCTGCTCGCGCGGGAGAGGCAGGACGTGGCTTTGCAGTTGTTGCTGATCAGATTCGTAAACTAGCAGAAGATAGTGCAGCCTCTGCAGTCAATACAAAGAATCTGATTGAATCAGCGATTTCAGAGATAAAGAATGGAAATGAGATTGCAGAGAGAACTGCAGAAGCAATGAGAGACGTAATTGAAGGACTTCAGACGATTGCTCAAAGAGCCGATGTAGTTAGTAAAAATTCAGCTCAGCAGGCTGATATGATGGAACAGCTAGAAAAAGGAGTGGATCAGATTGCTGAAGTCGTACAGGGAAACTCTGCAATTGCGCAAGAGGTTTCAGCAACGAGTGAAGAATTATCTGCCCAAGCAATTTCCTTAGATAATCTAGTGAACCAATTTACTTTGAGATATTAGTGAATAAGAAAGAGTCTGATGCGTGATTCAGATTTGTAACCTTATGATATATCAATAGGATATGTTAAGTTACATTTGAATCATGAAACAGACTCTTTTTTTTTATTGTTTTTGATAAAGCAGTATACTACGGTATTCGGTTGGTGTCTTACCAATGATCTTTTTAAAGGTCTTTGTAAAATAACAGATATCGGTATATCCACAATGCTGTGCAATGGTTTGTATCTGTAAATCAGTGGAATTGAGTAAGAATACAGCATGTTGGATTCTTTGAGAATTGACATATTCCGTCAAGGTAAAGCCGGTTTCCTTTTTGAATAGACTAGATAGGTAACTTGCATTGATATTGAGCATTTTGGCCTGTGTCTTCAGGCTTAAATCACCTACTAAATTGGAATAAACATTCATCATAATTTTACGTACCGGAGTGGAATAGCCTTTTAGTGAGTGATTTTTGACAATAAGAGCATACTTTCTTGGCATCTCTCTCATAATGGATATCAGTGCATCTACCGAGTTGGTATTATCAATTCTGTGTGCATATTTACTTGAGATTTGGTCAACATACAAAGGATGTACCGCTCCAGATTCTGCAGCCTTTCGAAGTAAGGTATTCATCACGATTGCATAATTTTTATAATTACGAATTGGGTCAGAGAGACGTTGTTCAAAAAGTTGAGGTGTAATGGTAGCTATTTGCATTTCGATTTTATTAATTTGACCATGAGCAACCGAGTGCAAGAGGTCATTTTCTAAGCGATATCGTTCCTCCATATACTGCATGGTATCAAAGAGTACATCTGAGTATTTGGGTTCTTCCGCATTATCCGTGAACGAAGTAAGCATGTATTTGCTTTCATATTCTGAATTATTCACTGTATAATGCTCGGCAGAACCGAAGATAATGTCACCAAAGGTATTGAATATCGTACTCAAATAATTATAAGAGATGAAAATCGGTACTTTTTGTAGTATATAATCTAAAAGCTGATTGCACTCTGGCGGAATGTGGTATTTTTCTGCTAATTTTATTTGATGATTGGATGAAAAGGATGTGAGAGAATAAGGTCCAACCAATAAGTAAGTCGCAGTATTTGTAATAGGTAATTTAATCATTGTATATTGGAAAGAAAATTCATCCATAATATGATTAATCGCATTTGAATTACAATAAGAAAGTAATTCATTAAAATGCTTGGAGTAATCAATGTCTGGATTGATTAACTGACGTAATCCATAATCAAATGGCTCCATTTCGTAGTTTTCCTCAATTATCCGAGTATTCAGATTTAAGTTTACCAACAGATTCTTTAGAAAATTTAGTTCAGGTTGAAAGTTCATAGTACACCTCCACTCATATTATTGTATAAATTTTTAGAAATATCAAGATAATCCAAAAATAATACAAAAACAAAGAAGATTGTACTAACGGTAAAAGGGGAATATTAGTTATGATTATGACATCAATTAGATTAGGAGAGTAATTATGAGTACTAAAAATGAAGTCCGCCCATTTGGCTGGAGAGACAAAGTAGGATATATGTTTGGTAACGTAGGTAATGATTTTACCTTTCTCTTTGCTAGTATATTTTTAACAGTATTCTATATGAAGGTTCTTGGAATCAATGCTGCATGGACAAGTATTTTATTTGTGGTAGCAAGATTTGTAGACGCATTTACTGATATAACAATGGGCCGCATTGCAGATAAGAAAAAACCAGGAAAGTATGGTAAGTTTAGACAGTGGTTACGTTGGATCTGTGCACCAGTTGCATTAGCAAGTTTCTTAATGTATCAAAGTTCTATGGTGAATGCACCGATGACCATTCGTATCATCTATATGTTTGTAACTTACCTGTTATGGGGTAGTATTTTCTATACAGCGATTAACATTCCTTACGGCTCTATGGCGTCTGTAATCAGTGATTCCTCAGAGGACCGTGCTTCTCTTTCCACCTTCCGTAGTATCGGTAGTGTAATTGCAAATCTTGTGGTAGGTGTAGGGGCTCCATTATTAATTTATACAACGGATGAAGCTGGAAATCAGATTGTACAAGGTGGAAGATTTACACTGATTGCAGCTGTCTTTTCTGTACTTGCTTTAATTTGTTATTTAATTTGTTTTTATACAACTACAGAACGTGTGAGAATTGAACCAAAGGCGACAGATAAACAACTTACTCTTGGACAAACTTTAAAAGGACTTGTTACAAGCCGTGCCATGATCGGTATCATTCTTGCAAGTATAGGTATACTTGCAGCATCTATCATGACTCAAACAATTAACCAGTTCCTTTTTATTGATTACTTCAAGGATAACAGAGGTATCTCTGTAATGACTATATTAAGTATGATACCTAGTATCGTTTTAGCACCTTTTGCAGTTCCATTGAGCAAACGCTTTGGTAAGCGTGAAATTGGTATCTTCGGAAGCTTATGTGCGGGACTCTCATATTTAGTACTATTTATTATCCGCACACAAAATATGTGGGTATTTATCATCATCAATACAATCGGCTTTTTAGGTTTTGGTGTATTTAACTTGATTATGTATGCTATCATTATCGATATTATTGATGATCAGGAAGTAAAAACAGGAGCAAGAGAAGATGGTACCATCTATGGAGCTTATTCTTTTGCACGTAAAATTGGACAGGCAATTGCTGGCGGTTTAGGTAGTGGTGCACTTGTTGTTATTGGTTATAACGAAGCTGTACAGGTACAAACAGAATCGGTCGTACAAGGAATCTATACAGTGGCGAGCCTAATTCCAGCCATTCTTTATTTCGTGGTTGCATTAGCGTTGTTATTCATCTATCCATTGTCTAAGAAAAAAGTAGAAGAAAATAATGCATTCTTAAAAGCAAAACGTGAAGGATCAAATGCCTAATTTAACTAAGGAGGAAAATATGAGACAAATTATTAATTGGAATACAAAATGGGCTTTCTCTAAGGAAGCCCAAGCTGTACCACAGGTAATGCCTGAAAACTGGTACTGGGTTAACGTACCACACACTTGGAATGATATTGATGGTCAAGATGGTGGTAACGACTTATATCGTGGAACTGCTTATTATGCAAAGAAATTAGAAAAGGTAGATCTTCCAACAGCAGATAGATACTACATGGAGTTTTGTGGAGCTAACGCTTCTGCAGATCTTTATGTAAATGGGAAACACATGGCACACCATGATGGGGGTTACTCTACATGGAGAGTGGATATTACCGATGTGTTAGAAGCAGAAAACTTAATCGTAGTTGCAGTAGACAATGGCATCAACGAAACAGTATATCCACAACAGGCAGACTTCACATTCTATGGCGGTCTTTACCGTGATGTTAACATTATTGCAGTTGCAGAGTCTCACTTTGACTTAGATTACTACGGAGCCCCTGGTATCAAAGTAACACCTGCAATTGAAGGTGCGAATGCAAACGTTGAAATCGAAGTATACGTAACCAATCAAAAAGAAGAACAGTCTCTTGTATATACAGTAAAAGATGCGCAAGGCAATGTAGTTGCTAATGTATCAACAAAAGATACAAAAGTGAACGTAACCATTGAAAATGTTCATTTATGGCACGGAAGAAAAGACCCTTATCTTTATACAGCAGAGGTTGTATTAGTAAGTGGTGAAGAAGCCATTGATAACGTATCTACACGTTTCGGATGCCGTACGTTTGAAATCCATCCAGAGAACGGATTTATCTTAAATGGCGAAGAGTATCCACTTCGTGGTGTATCTCGTCACCAGGATAAATGGGGTATCGGTAATGCACTTTTAAAAGAGCATCATGATGAAGATATGGAAATGATCTGTGAGATGGGTGCTACAACCATTCGTCTTGCACACTATCAGCATGATCAATATTTCTATGATTTATGTGATGAAAAGGGTATGGTTGTTTGGGCTGAGATTCCATATATTTCTCGCCACATGCCTACTGGTCGTGAAAATACAATCTCTCAGATGAAGGAGTTGATTCTTCAGAATTACAACCATCCATCGATTGTTGTATGGGGATTATCCAATGAAATCACAATGACTGGTAAGTCCGATGAAGACTTATTAGAAAACCATAGAATCTTAAATGACATGGCTCATGAAATGGATAAAACAAGATTAACAACCATCGCTTGTGTATCACCATGTAGCATCGATGATCCATACGTTCAGATTCCAGATGTTGTTTCCTACAACCACTATTTTGGATGGTACGGTGGAGATACTTCCATGAACGGACCATGGTTTGATAACTTCCATGCAAAATATCCAAACATTCCAATTGGATGTAGTGAATACGGATGTGAAGCACTTAACTGGCATTCTTCCACTCCAGACCAGGGTGACTACACAGAAGAATATCAGGCTTACTATCATGAAGAGTTAATCAAACAGCTTTTCTCTAGAAAGTATATTTGGGCAACTCATGTATGGAATATGTTTGACTTCGGTGCGGATGCACGTAACGAAGGTGGAGAAAATGGACAGAACCACAAAGGTCTTGTAACATTTGATCGTAAGTATAAGAAAGACTCCTTCTATGCATACAAAGCATGGTTATCCGATGAACCATTTGTTCACATCTGTGGAAAACGTTATGTTGATCGTGTAGAAGAGGTAACTAAGGTAACAGTATACTCTAACCAGCCAAAGGTTGAATTATTTGCAAATGGTGTTAGCCTTGGAGTACAGGAAAGTGCAGAGCATTTCTTCTACTTTGAAGTGCCTAACAAGGGTGAAACTACATTAGTAGCTGTTGCTGGTGAATGCAAGGATGAAAGCTTCTTACGTAAGGTAGAAGTATTCAATGAAGACTATCGCTTAAAGGAAAAGGGAGCAATCCTTAACTGGTTTGATATCACTGAAAAAGAAGGATATTTCTCCTTAAATGATAAAATCAGTGCGATCATGGAAGCGGAGGAAGGTCGTGAGTTCTTTACTCAGATGATGAAGAAAGCTTCCGAAGGTCAGGAAAATGCAAATGCATTCCAGATGAGTCCAGAAATGATGGCGATGCTAGGTTCCTTTACCGTCCTTCGTCTTACAAGCTTAATGGGTGCAGCGCATATGTCTTTAACCAAGGAACAGTTATTAGACTTAAATGCAAAGTTAAATACAATTAAAAAACCAGAATAAGATTAGTAATTTATATAGAAAAAACGCTACAGCCAAGTGTATGGTTGTAGCGTTTTTTTATGAAAGGTATGATCTGTTACATACATGTAATGAAGAAACTTGAAAAATGTCATTATTAGTAATACAATGGAAATGAAAATTAAAATTTCTATATGGAGGGTGGATGTATGGCATTTTGTATACGATGTGGGAAACGGCTTGCAGATGGGGAGGTTTGTACCTGTACTAGTGTTACACAAACCATGAACCAGCAGTTTAACCAACAGGTAGTGAATCAACAATTCAATCAACAAGAACCAAATCAACAGCTTTATCAGCAGAATTTTAATTACCAAGAAAGTAACGCATACAATCAATCAACAAGTAATCCTAGGAGTAAAGGGAGAAACAAACTACTTTGGATACTACCTATCGTCTTGGGAGCAATCTTATTAACTGTTATTATCTTTATTTCTAGTTCGTCTAGCCATATGGATCCAGTGAATGATTTTGTTGAGAAAATTAATAGTAGAAGGACCAATCCAATGGAGATCATTGGTTCTATGTCACCCGATTTTGCGGATGATGCATTGAATAGAGTATATCAGTTGATGATGAAAAGTGATGAGTTGAAAGAGGAGTTTGCAGATATAGAGGTATTTCTAGAAGATATGTATGACGCTTGTGATGATGAGTACGATCAATGGAAGCTTTCTTTTGATATGAGATCTGAGAGTAAGATGGGCAAGGAAGACTTGGAAGATTTACAGGATAGCTATGAGTATTTCTTTGAAAGTTGTGAATATGGAGCTAATGATATCAATGAAATCCTTAGCGATGAGGATGAAATTGATGATTTAGTGGATGAAATAGATATTGATGTTAAGGATGCCAAAGAAATTTTAAAGGCAATGCGTACATATTATACAAACTATAAAGATGCAAAGATTACGGAAGCATATGAAGTCAAAGGTAAGTTTATTGTTACCGCTGACAAAGAAACATATAAGACAAACACGGTAACATATGTTGTTGCTAAAGTGAAGGGTGATTGGGTATATTGTGGAATGGTAGATGATTATATTGATTATTTCGAGGATGAAAATAGTGGCTGTTTTAACTTCATCCAGAATTATCTTAATAATTCTTACTTACGAGATTTTACAGATTTTGGTTTATAATCTAAAAAAAGCCCTGATGTGGTTGTAATTGACAAGACATCAGGGCTTTGTCATTTCCTCCTCTCTTGACCTGACACTATGAGATGTCATTCTTTGGATTGCGTCTATTTAAATGCACAACATTGGTGAAAAATATAATCTAGTAAGGATTTGACATAGATAGTTAGGAACTTCTTTTCTGATCTTGTTGGTATATTGTACCATAAAATGATATAATCAAGCTAAAATACATACTGAGTGTGTAAACTTTGTATTAAGAGCACTCATACAGTTCATTTGATAAGTAAGAGGAGGCAGTATGCATTATCAATGTTTAATAGTCGATGATGAGATTGAGTTAGCACAAGCAACCTGTGAGTATTTTTCCCTTTTTGATGTAAAGACTGCTTATGTTACAAGTGCAAAAGCTTGTGAAGAATTTTTAGAAGAAAATCAAGTAGACTTGTTGCTATTAGACATCAATCTGCAAGCAGAAAGTGGATTTGTACTATGTAAGAAGCTAAGGGAGACGCTAGATATTCCTATCCTTTTTATAAGTGCACGTCAAAATGATGAGGATGTTTTAGTTGCGCTTAATATCGGTGGGGATGATTATATCAAAAAACCTTATACGCTTAGTGTCCTTCTCGCAAAGGTAAAGATTGCGTTAAAGAGAATGGTACCACATGATACAGAAAAGTATGATAGAGAGGATGTAGGAATCAAGAAGAGAATCAAAAAAGGGATGTATCTGGATCATAACACAATGAAAGTGATGCTTCCAGGTAAGGAGGTTGCTCTAAAAGCAAAGGAATTTAAGTTACTTTCTTATTTGTATGAGAATGCAAATAAGATTGTGACAAAGGATGCGTTATTTGCGGCGGTGTGGGGAGATGCTTTTTATAGCGATGGAACCTTAAATGTGCATATTCGAAAGTTAAGAGAAAAAATTGAAGAGAACCCCAATGAGCCTAAAATGATAAAAACGGTGTGGGGGACGGGGTATCTATTGGAATTATGAAACTACGATATTGCTTTTTAATTTGTGGATTAATTTTATGCTTTAGTTTTGTTTGGTCGAGTCGCTCCATTGATCCAGGTAAGACATTAACCGTAGATATGGGAAAACTCAATGATACTTGCATTCAAATTACGACGAGTTTGCAAGAACAGATAAAAACGGGAGAAGAGGAGATACGCAGACAGAAGCTCGAAGAGGAATACCAGTGTGAGATTGTAATGCGTGATCAAGTAGATTATGAATTACGAGTATCTGATGCAATCAAATACAATCGATTAATCGTTGATCTAATCATTGAAGATCAGATGGTAGGTAAGATAATTTTTGAAGGACAGAGCAAAGTCATTGAGAATATGGGAAGGGAGCTAAGAATCCATCTTAGTACGGTATATTTGATACTTTCTTTGCTAGTGATATCATTTTTATTGTATTTTTATAGCTATTATGTAAGGCCATTTACAAGATTACAGCGGTTTGCTCGTCAAATATCTAAGGGTAATTTTGATTTTGCACTTCCAATGACAAAAAGTAATTATTTTGGTGCATTTACAGAAAGCTTTGATTTGATGCGTGAAGAATTAAAGAAGGCTAAGCAAGGAGAATATGAAGCAAATATTAGCAAAAAAGAGCTAGTAGCTTCCCTATCTCATGATATTAAGACACCAGTTTCTACAATCAAAGCTATCTGTGAGATTCTGATGCTCCAGTTAAAGGAAGTAGCTTTGCAGAATAAAATCTCTATCATTCATCAAAAGGCAGACGTGATTGATGCATTGATTACCGATATGTTTCACGCAACATTAGAAGATTTGACCGTTCTGGTTACGAAACCAACGGAGGAATTGTCGACAATATTGAAACCAATTTTTGATGAAATGAATCACTTTAATCTGATTGTGTTTGAGAATGAGCCCCCAGAATGTATGATTTATGTAGATAAATTACGTATCACTCAGGTGATTGATAATATTATTAATAATTCCTATAAGTATGCGAACACTCGGATTCACATATCGTTTGAGAATCATCTGAAGTTTTTAGATGGTGAGGGCAATACCGTGAATGCAATTCGTATTCGGATGAAAGATGAAGGGAAGGGGCTTTTAGAGGAGGATGTGCCTTATCTTTCAGAGAAGTTTTATCGAGGAAGCAATGCAGATGGGAAATCGGGAAGTGGATTAGGACTTTACCTTTCAAAATTATTTATGGAACAGATGAAAGGCAATCTGACGTACTATCTTGAGGATGGCTTTGTTGTAGAATTATTTCTACGACGTGTATAATTAGGAATTCGCATTATTCTCTTTTAAGAAACAGTTAAGGATTAGACTAGAAACAGAAAAAGACTAATATAGAATTAACTGTTAAGATAAGGATATCAAAGATTAGAGAGGATATAAGAATGGATAGAATATTAATAGCAAAGGATTTATGTAAGACATTTTCCAATGGAAGCATACAGCAGCATGTATTAAGGAATCTTAATATAGAGATTTATAAGGGAGACTTTACAATTATTATGGGAAGCTCCGGCTCAGGCAAGTCTACACTATTGTATGGACTATCAGGTATGGATCGACCAACCTTAGGTACAATCACATATGATCAAGAGGAAATCTCGAATTATTCCAATGATAAGTTAGCATTGTTTCGTAGAAAGAACTGTGGGTTTGTTTTTCAACAGAATTATCTGAATGATACAATGTCTGTTATGGATAATATTTTAGTGACTGGATTATTAAACTCAAAAAATAAAAAAGAAATTTACCAAAAGGCATGTGAGTTATTAGAGAAAGTTGGACTAACAGAGGAATGTTATTACAAATATCCAACTCAGCTTTCTGGTGGGGAAGCGCAGCGAGTAGCTATTGTAAGAGCAATTATTAGTAATCCTAAGCTTGTATTTGCAGATGAGCCAACCGGAGCGCTAAATTCTGCAAATACCTTAAATGTATTGAATGTATTTACTGAGCTAAATCAAGCTGGTCAGAGTATTGTAATGGTAACGCATGATATTAAATGTGCACGAAGAGGAAATCGTATTTTATATTTACAAGATGGTATTATTGTTGATGAGTTAAGATTAGAGCACTATACACCAAATGATCGAGAACGTCATGAAAAGATAAGTATGTTCTTGAAGAAAATGGGGTGGTAGTATGAAGCTATTTCTAATTGCAAAAAGTAATATGAAAAAGAAAAAAAGCAATCTCATCATATTATTACTTCTGATTGCCATTGCTACGATGTTATTGTATTCTGGTATGAATGTCCTGTCTCAAATAGGAAGCTTTATGGACGATATCAATGAATCTCAGAAGGGGGCACATATACAATTTGTTACCTTGAAGGGATATGATAACGAGATTACTAAGGTGATTGAGGATCAAGAAGGGGTAGATAGTTATACCACGAATGAAATATTACTATCCTCGGTTAGCTACCAGTTATTCAATCCAGAAATAGATGATACAGAGGAATCAATGTTATTTTTGATGGCAGATTACAATGAGTATCAAGGAATGTCTGAGGTTATCATTCATGATGAAGCAGTTGAGTGGACGAAGGACAGTATTATTGCACCAATGTATATGAAGGTTGCAAAAGGATATCAGACAGGTGATGTAATCCAAATAAAGAATGGATCTACCGTTTATGAATTTAGGATTTATGGATTTTTTCAAGATATTATGTATGCAACGATCAGTAACTTAAGTATGTACCGTTGCTATGTACCACATGATACCTATATTTCTATCAAGGAAACAGATGCTGCTTTTATTTCCTTTGATCAGTTTAATGTAAGAATTGATGATATGAGTAAATCTGAGCAAGTGAAATCAGAGCTCACAAAGCAAGTCAAAGCAAGTATAAATGATCCTAAATTTAATCTATACATGGCCTTAGATTTTAGTACGATGAGTGGTGGGGCTGGTATGTTCGTTAAAATTATGATGGCTATTATGGCGATATTTGCTTTCTTTATCATTATCATATCCATCATTGTCATTCGATTTAACATTAATACGAGCATTGAGACCAATTTAGCCAATGTAGGGATTATGGAGGCGGTTGGCTATACAACCTCACAATTAGCAAGGGCTGCATTGATTGAATATGCGATTGTTACATTCGTTGGAGTACTCATTGGATTAGTTCTTTCGATCGCATGTTCAGCATTGATAGCAGCCATCGTATCAAGTTCAATTGGACTGTTATGGAAAGCAAGTTTTGATTTCACTATTACGGCAATCAGTGTATGCTCCATCTTAGTGATTACCTTATTTGTAACTTATCTCTCTACTAGAAGATATCACAAGATAACTCCTTTGGATGCATTACGTGAAGGGGTAAAAACTCATCATTTTACGAAAAATCATTTTGGCCTGTGGAAAACAAAGCTAAATCTTAATAGTGCTTTAGGTATGAAGTCCATGTTTCATAATCACAAGCAAAATATTTCCGTAATGCTGGTGGTTGCTATGCTTTGTCTTACTTGTACCTTATGTTTATCCCTTTATTATAACTTTGTGATTGAAGATAAAGCTATGATTACATTAGTTGGAATTGAGAAACCAGAAATACTAGTATCGATTAGTGAGTTAGAAGGATATGAAAAGATACAGATCAATGCAATCGAAGAGGAGATACAGGAAGATATTGATGTTAAGAATGTGATTCGTTTTAGCGCAACGAGTGGAATCGTAAAAAAGGGGAATCGAGAATTTGATGTTACCGCAAATATTTATAATAATCCTGAGGAATTAATGATCAATACCCTAATTGAAGGTCGAAGACCAAAACATGATAATGAAATTAATATCTCTCATAAGGTTGCTACTGAAATTGGAGCATCCCTTGGTGATACCATTCTATTGGACATCAATAATAAGAATATTCCTTTTGTTATCGTTGGAATTACTCAACATATTAATAATATGGGATGTATAGTAGTTATGTCCGAGGAGGGGAGACAGCAATTTAATCCTGACTTTGTATGTGATCAGCTTTATGTATATCTGAACGAAAATGTCCCTATTGATGAAAAAGTCGAAGAATATGGAGGGTGGTATCAAGGGATAAACCAGATTCAGATTTGTAACTATCATACAATTTATGAGACTGTTTTGGGGAGTTTTTCAGCTTCCTTAGGGAGTATCTGTAGTTTATTCATTGGAATTACATTCTTGGTAATCGCGCTTATTATATTTCTAGTTGTTAAGATGAAGTTGGTGCAAGAACGGCGCTACATGGGGATCTATAAGGCATTAGGATATACAACAGCTCAGATTATATGGCAAACTGCAATTCAGTTTACACCAGTCATTTCTTTTGGTGGATTGATTGGTGTTATCTTTGGGAAGCTATCAATGAACAAGGTCACTCAAATTAGCTTATCCTTTGCAGGTATTCAAAGTGCTAATATGATTGTACCTATATCAATGGTGATTGGAATCTTTTTAGTGATTGTGGTATTCTCACTTATATTTACAATTCTATGCGCTAGTAAAATTAGAAAGATAGAACCTTATAAGATGATCATCGAAATATAATCCATATTTGGATGGCTAAATCAATCATTCCCCTCAAAAAACAGACACTGTCTTTTGAGGGGAAATTCTATTATCTTAAATTGATTACCGTAGCTTTTAATCGAGACATGGCTTCAATCGAATAACGGATTCCTTGCGTTCCTACACCAGAGGATTTGACTCCTAGGAATGGGAAGTGATCAGGTCCTCTCTCTGTTTTTCCATTCACTTGAACTGTACCTACCACGAGCTGATCTGCAATATAGAAGGCATCGTTAATATTCTCAGTAAATACAGAGCTTTGTAATCCAAACTCAGATTCATTTGCTATCTTGATTGCTTCGTCTTTATCTTTTACTCGAATAATTGGGAGTACAGGACCAAACGGTTCCTCCCATGCAATACGCATATCTTCAGTAACATTGTCTAACAAGGTAGGATAGATTAAATTCTTTTCTCTTTTTACCCCGGTTACTACGGTTGCACCCTTGTTAATTGCATCCTCGATGAGATCCCATACAAAATCTGCAGCTTTATCACTAATCAATGGAACGACATCAACAGACTCATGTTCCAATGGGCTTCCTACCACAAGCTTTTCAATCCTTGGTTTTAATAAATCAATGAGTTGATCGGCCACTTCGTTGACAACGAGAATTCTCTTAACCGCAGTACATCTTTGTCCAGAATAAGAGAATGCACCTGCTACAATATTATTTGCAGTTAATTCTAGGTCTGCATCCTTTAAAACAATGGCCGCATCTTTTCCACCTAGCTCCATAAGGAGTGGTACCATTGCAACTTTTTTAGAGATTTCACTACCAATCTCAGTACTACCAGTAAAGTTAATAAAGTTAATTTCTTTATGTGTGGTTAAATAATCTCCAATTTCACTACCTTTACCGGTGATTGTGTTTAATACCCCTTTTGGTAAGCCAGCCATCTCAAAGATTCTAGCTAAGAAAAGTCCGGATAAACTACCTTGGGTAGCAGGTTTTAAAACGACGGTATTCCCAATCACAACGGCTGGTGCAATTTTAGAGGCAGATAAGTTAACAGGATAGTTAAATGGAGAGATAGCTAGAACAACGCCGAGGGGTTCTCTGGATACAACCGACACTTTATTGTGTTTATATCCAGGGAAGCTATCTCCACGGATCGTCTCCCCAGAGATATTTTTAGCACTATCTGCAGTAAATCGAATAAAATCAGCAGTTCTCACAACTTCAGAGCGACAGCTTTTTAGATCCTTACCAATTTCCATCATGATGAGTTGAGCTAATTCTTCGGTATGCTCTTCTAGTAAATTGGCTGCTTTGTATAAAATATTAGAACGATCATTGATCGTAACATTCTTCCAACTAAGTTGTGCCTCTTTTGCAGAAGCTATGGCTTGATCAACTTCATCTTTTGTCATTGCTTGCACTTTACCTAACAATGAATTATCGACAGGAGAGTATATCTCGATATAGTTGCCACTACTGCTACTAACCCATTCTCCATTTAACAGGTTTTTATACACTTTATTCTCATCCTTTATCAGTTGAAACATAATCAATCTACCTCCATATTTTTTCATCTAATTATTCTATGCATTAATGTATTATACTACTACAATAACACCATTACCTTATTTTTTCAAATATGTTATCATAATAAAGTTGATAGTTCTGTAATTAAAGTCACATAAAAAAAATAAAAATAGGTATATAATGCCATTGTGATTGTGAATATAACCTAACATGAATGTAACGCTTGGTTGGTAGTGAAATGAAAGTAAATAGGCTATAATACCAAATAAGTGGTGAGTGCAACAAACAAGTCTCACACTGAAATGAATATATAACTGGAGGGTAAAAATGAATCTGCAAGAAAAACTACAGTTACTAAGAAGACAAAATGGGTATTCACAAGAGCAGTTAGCAGATAAACTAATGGTATCTAGACAGACAATAGGTAAATGGGAAAGTGGACAGGCAATTCCTGAATTGTATCGAATCATTGAGTTGAGTGAGCTCTATGGTGTATCGATTGATCGCATGGTAAAGGATGATCAGGGGTGCAATTTATTACTGCAACGTACAGAAGATATGACTCTTGAAAAAGTTATTCCATTCTTGATTCGTGCAAAGCAGATTACATATGCAGGATATGGAGCAGAAACAACGCCCTGCCGCAAAGCCTCACACGACCTTAGTTATGAAGAGGGAGATTATTTATATTATGATTCTTATCTTGGTGGTGAGTGTTTCTTAGGAGAAGAAGCAGTCTGGCTAAGTGGTAAGCCAATTTGGAGCATGAATTATTCGGGTCGTGTACTTGGAGAACATTTTCATGGAGACTTTTTAAAGGAAGCACTATTTCATGTGCCATACGAGATGCCATATCGTGGTCCTGCAATCTACAATAAAGGAGATTATTCCTATCATTGTAAGACAGATGGTGCATTTATCTGGTTTCAAGGATATGAGGAGATCTTTTATCTGGATGAAAAGGTGTACGAGTGCTACTTTCATGGTGGAATAGTGAAATAAGGTATACAGGGAGATTATTCAATCATAGTATCTATATGGAAAAGAATTAATTGACAATCAGGTTACATAGGTATATTCTTTAAAACGAAACGATTTAGAATTATTCAAATGCAATAAGCTGAGATTGAATCAGATATTTGGATGGATTATTAAGCAATTGTTTGAAAATAAGGATGAGGTCCAAAGCATGGATAGAAAAGTGAATCTTGATGATATCACAGATGGTCGAGTGTATGGAATCAATGATATGGTAAAAGCAGATTGTGGTGGTTGTAAAGGTTGCTCGGCATGTTGTAGAGGGATGGGGAATTCGATTGTATTAGATCCATTGGATATCAATCATTTAGTTAAGAATACCGGGTACACATTTGAACAGCTTTTAGTAGATAAAATAGAATTAAATGTAGTAGAAGGTATTATCTTACCGAATTTAAGGATGTCAGGACAAGAGGATGCTTGTTCTTTTCTGAATCAAGAAGGAAGATGTACGATACATAGCTATCGTCCAGGAATCTGTAGGATTTTTCCTTTAGGACGTTATTATGAAGGGGATTCCTTTCAATATATCTTTCAAATACATGAATGTAAGAAAGAAAATAAGTCGAAAATCAAGGTAAAAAAGTGGATTGACATAGATGAGATTAAGAAGAACGAACGATTTATTTTAGATTGGCATGCATTTGTGAAACAGATGCAGCTAAGAGTTAAGCATCAAACCAATGAGTTGTTAATAAAACAACTGAATGTGTTTTTATTAAACCAATTTTACATAAAGCCTTATGAATCTGAAGAGTTTTATACTGAGTTTACAGATAGGTTACAGCTTACCAAAAATACAATCCAAGATAATCAAACACAGTAATGTAATGGAAAAATTACCATTGGATGTATTGTTTTTCAAGAAACTTTGAGATATACTGTTGGTATCATTAGGAATAAAGTATAGTCTTGAATGAAACCAATCCACGTGGAGCAATGTTTATATGTTCTTAATCATAAGAATCTTGTGGAGTGTTGATTCAAAGCTTGTATAATTGACGGGGAATAGTGAAATACTTAGGTGTAAATGTGGTAATATTGTATTCTTTGTATAGAATTACATGTTAGCATTTACTATATGTATTTCACTTGTTTTAAGAAACGTATGAGAGAATGGCTTGTTACATTAGGTACAGCATTTTCTAGAATACAAAAAATGAATGAATAGATAGTGGAGGCCAAAATATGAAACAATGTAAACAGATTGATAATGATGTATTTTGGATTGGAAGTGATGATCGAAGACTAGCGTTATTCGAGAATGTTTTTCCAATACCAAATGGTATATCGTATAATTCTTATTTTGTAGATGATGAAAAGACAGTACTTCTTGATACTGTAGATAAAGCTGTAAGTGAGGTTTTCTTTGATAATCTTACATATTTATTGCATGGAAGAGAGCTTGATTATGTGATTATCAATCATATGGAACCAGATCATTGTGCTACGCTTGGAGAGCTAGTACTACATTACCCGAATGTTAAAATCATAGGAAATGTAAAGACATTTCAGTTGATAAATCAATTTTTTACATTTGAAACAGAACAACGTTCCATTGTAGTGAAAGAAGGAGATACGATCTGCACTGGTAAGCATACCTTCCAGTTCTTAATGGCACCAATGGTGCATTGGCCAGAAGTAATGGTAACGTATGATCAGAGCAATCGTGTCTTATACTCAGCAGATGCATTTGGTACATTTGGAGCTTTAAATGGACATATTTTTGCAGATATGATTGATTTTGAAGGGCAATTGTTACCAGAAGCAAGACGTTATTATAGTAATATTGTTGGTAAGTTTGGGATTGCTACACAATCTTTATTAAAAAAGGTAAGTGCACTTGATATTGCAATGTTATGCCCGCTTCATGGTCCAGTATGGAGAAAGGATATTGAGTGGTATATTGATAAGTATGAAAAATGGAGTACCTACCAACCAGAAATGAATGCAATCATGGTCGCATTTGGTTCCATTTATGGGCACACAGAAAATGCAGTGAATATACTGACTTCTGAGTTAGATCGTTTGGGTGTTTCTAACATTGCTGTCTATGACGTTTCCTCTACAGATCCATCCATAATCGTTTCAGAAGCATATCGTTGTAGCCATATTGTACTGGCTTCTGCCACATATAATGGAGGAGTCTTTAGTAAGATGGGAACAGTACTTCACGATTTAAAATTCTACAATGTATCCAATCGAACGGTTGCATTAATCGAGAACGGTTCCTGGGCACCGATGGCTGCTAAGGTTATGAAAGATGAGCTTCTTAGTATGAAGAATATCACGATTTTAGATCGAGTAGTAACCATTCGTTCTGCAGTAAAAGAGGAGCAATATGAGGAATTACAAGCTCTTGCTAAGGACATTGCAGAATCTATTAAAAACTCAAACTAGAATTAAAATAAATTAGGGGGCAGTCACATGATACCATGTGACTGCCCCGTTGCTATTAGGTCTTATTTTTATTCAACAGTTATATATCCCTTTAATGTTTCTAATACTTTGAGACGAATTGCCTCTTGCATTACATAACCCTTGCCAAACTGTTCTACATCAGCTGTGAAATTATCAGTTGTCAGACCTTCTGTTTCAAGGTAATCAATGTATTCCTCTTCTGTTGCAGTAAGTCCTTCCTGCTCAAGAATTGCTTGATAGATTAAGTATTCTTTAGCTAATGGTTGAACTGCTTCATCAAGACTCTTATCATATTCAGCTTCTGATTTTCCTACATATTCAGCAAAGCTTACGCCAGCATAACCCATTTGTGAGTAGAAGGAATTCATGTATTCGTGCATGGACTGATCGTAATATTTTTGAACAGATTTTAAATGACCCATATAGTCTTCAGGATAACTTGTTACTGTAGAATTCTCAAAAAGATACTCACTAACCCAAGTGTCTAATTTTTCATTAGATTTCTTTGATTTAAGATAGCTCTTATATTCCTCTGCAGTAGAAGCAATAGTGGAGTAGTTTTCTTTTACGAATGCATCATCAAATTCAGGTGCGATATAAATACCGTTAATTGTAACTTCAAAGATTGCATCTTTGCTTGCAAGTTCAGCATTACTATAATCGTCTGGGAAAGTAACATCAACCGTAACAACATCACCAATTTTATGTCCAATTAATTGTTGTTCAAAATCATCCACGTATTCCCCAGAACCAATGGTTAAATCAGCACCTGCATCCTCTGTATTACCACCTTCGAATTCTTTACCATCAACGGTACCAACATAATCAATATTGATTTTATCGCCATCGACAATGGCAGCATCGGTATCTGTACTTAAGGTGGCTTTTTCATAGACAAGTGTCTTAATGTCAGCAGCAAGGTCTTCATCTGTATAAGCTACTTCATCCGCTGGAACCTTAATATTCTTATAATCAACTAAATCAACATAGTCTGAAGCTTTCACGCCTTCGATAAATCCATTATCGTTTAATCCTAAGCTATAGTTTGAACTTGGTACAATCTTTGTTGCATTACGATAAATCTGATAACCTATTAGTGAGCCAATACCTGCAATCAGTACAACGCTAACTACGATGGTTACAATTTTTGAAATTTTCTTGTTACGTTTCATCTGTGCAATTTCTTTTTTTCTATTAAGTTTTCTTTGCTTACTCAAACTCATAGAATGATCGGTGTTTTTGTTCTCTCCCATCTTAACCTCTTTCTGTTCGTTCATTGGAACTTAATAATTTCTTTTGGTACAAACACGGTATGGTATGTACTAAACTCTATTATACACAAAACTATGTTACTTTTGTGAAAAATTTTCATTTTTTAAAGGTTATTTTTATACTTTTTCATTCGCATATCATTTCCATTTCTTATGAAAGAAAATATACCTCTAAAATAGAATGAAGAGAGCTGTAAAATGAAGGTGAATTGTGTAAATTTGTGCATATTAACAACAAAGAAAGCAGATAGTTGACATCCTTTGGTATTTTTGGTATGATAGGTGCTAGTGTTGTAACAATTTTGAAACATTTGCTTAATAAAGCGATAATAGATTGAACTACCTATGGAGGACGTCAACGTGAAGAAGTTAAGGAACTTGGCACTTATTGGCCTATTAACAGCGTTAATAAGCTTTGGTGCTCAAACAATCCAAGCAGATGCCGCAGACAATAAAGATCAGATATTCACTCAAATTGACACTGGAATTGGTGGAATGTCTGCCTTAATCAATGATTATTACGACGATGTATTATCAGAATCAGGGATTTCTGTAAGTAATATAGTGACATCATTTCAAATTGGTGGTGAAGTGATGAAGAAGGTAGACCGTTTACCTTCTATGTTTATGAATCTTGCAGTTGCCAATGTCATGGATTATGTGAATATACGAAGTGAAGCTTCTATCGAAGGAGAAGTAGTAGGAAGACTTTATTCAAATGCAGTTGCTACGGTATTAGGAGTAGAAGGAGAATGGGTTAAGATCTCTTCTGGTGATGTAAAAGGTTACATTAAGGCAGAATATCTATTAATTGGGGAAAATTCCGTAGATGCAGTTAACCGTAATTATACAAAGTATGCGAAAGCAACCAGTACTACATTGAATGTCAGAGAAGGTGCGGGTACAGAATTCAGTAAAATAGGTGGAGTTGCTAAAGGAGAAGAACTAGAAGTTCTTGAGGAATTAGATGAGTGGGTTAAGGTGAGTATTGATTCTACCACTGGCTATGTTAGTAAAAACTATGTTGACTTTGTTTATAAATTCAAATATGCACTCACAATTGAGGAAGCATTGAAATTAGATGAAAAAAGAAAGTTTGATGCAGACAATATGATTTGGCCTATGCCATCAGATCATAGAATTTACACATATTATGGTTATCGTGTCGCTCCTACGAAGGGAGCAAGTACCTATCATAAAGGACTCGATATTGGTGGAGCTTACGGAAGTAAAATTGTAGCTGTTTTATCGGGAACAGTAACAGAGGCAGGTTATAATTCCACTTCGGGGTATTATGTAGAGATTGATCATGGAAATGGATTGAGAACTCGCTATCTTCATAATTCAAAACTACTAGTTAGCAGAGGGCAGAAGGTAACACAAGGTGATGTTATTTCTTTATGTGGCTCGACTGGGGTTTCTACAGGACCTCATTTACATTTTAGTGTGATTAAAAATGGTTCCTATGTTGATCCGTATCCATACTTGAAAAAAGTACACTAATACATTGGCTGTTGCAGTATTCATTTTGTGAATGAAACTGTAATAGCTTTTTTTCGTTGTTTTAGCTCTACTTGTAAAAAAAAACCTAGAATATATGGGATAATATGGTATAATAAATGACATGATTGAACTTTATCGATCTCTGAATCAAGGCATTCGTGTTACCTTTCATGTCAGAGGTGTATTATTCAATTATTCAAAAAAGTTTTAAGGAGGAGTTATGAATCAGAATTGGAATCAGGAACCATATGTATCAACCAATGATAATAGTTATTACCAATCACAGCAGAATATGATATCTACAATTGCATCACGATCCTTTCTAGTGGTATTTGTAGGGATGATTATAACAACCATATGTGCTTATGTTACAGTAAGTATTCCATCGCTTATGGAACAGTTGGTATCTGGCTATACATTTGTTTTTATATGTATCGCAGAGATGATTGCGGTTGTTGCAAGTACTTATGCTATTCGAAAAAATAACCTTAAATTAGCGATTGGCTTGTTTGGTGCTTACACGATTCTTAATGGTATTACATTATCTATTATCTTTGTTATCTATGACCTCGGTAAAATTCAAGAAGCTTTTCTTTTAACTACCATTTTATTTGCGGTCGTTTCAGCTTATGGGTATTTTAGTAAGAAAGATTTGAGTACAGTTGGCGGAATCTGTGGAATGGCACTGATTGGAGCAATTATCGTTAGCCTTGCTAACGTCTTCTTCTTTCACAGTGTAGGGCTTGATCTTTTGATGGATTATGTTGTTGTATTGATTTTTGTAGGTTTAACTGCTTATGATATGTATCGAATGAAGCAATCAGCAGCCTTGGCAGGACCAGATGAAATCAATCGAATTGCGTTATATACTGGAATGCAATTATATCTCGATTTTATTAACCTATTCTTACGATTAGTGAGAATTCTAGCTAGAAAAAGATAATAAAAGCTCATCATGGAGTACTAGACGAAACGTTAGTATTTCATGATGAGCTTTCTTTTTAATTCATAGGAAACTGCGTTCCCTATGAATTAAAAATGCCCTAAAAAACAGGGCAACAATGCACACTCGGGGGATACCCCCCTCGGCGCGGGAACAAAGTGTGCTATGAGAGATTTTTATCGTGAGAGTGTGCAAAGCACACTTTGTTCTTCATGACAAGTGAGGCAGTTTGCAGGCTCATCTTGTTTAGTAACCTTCGGTTTTACGTTGCTTTCTCAACGCACTTCTTTTTTCAGCAGCTTCCCATTCGGCTTGTTGCTCTAAGGTTTCGATTGTAAGGCGTGGTATTCGTTTTGGTTTTTCTTGCTCATCGAGTGCTACCATAACAAAGTAAGCTCGGTTGATTGGATGTCTAGATCCATCACTTTCTTCTACATACGTATCAATGCGTACTTCCATGGAAGAATTACCGACATAGGTTACTCTACCTACCAATACAATGATATCATTAATATGAGCACCGTGTTTAAACTGTAGGTTGTCGATGGATGCTGTGATGACATTTCCACCAGAATGTCGCATAGCAACGATTCCTGCCAATTCATCGAGCCAGGCTAACAGTTGACCACCAAACAAACGGCCAGAGCCATTGATATGTTGTGACATGAGTAAGTAGGTCTGCTCGGTTTGAGAATCAATCACTCTTTTTGTTTTTTCTATAGGATTCATAATTTTCTCCATTGGTTATGATTTTAAATTCAAACTATTTGTTTTAGTATAATGTGAATTATATAAAAAATCAATGCATGCATGTCTGTATTTTCTCATTCATGCTAAGTTTAATGGAATAAAACAAGATTGATACTAATAAATATTAATCATAAACCTGGAAACTACATGAAAAAAGGCGAGGGATCCTATATTCGCCCTAAGCTATAAATAGCTTAGGGCTTTTTTTATACATAGTTAGGATTGTTATAAATAAAATAAAAAAATAGGAGGTAGAAGGAATGGAGATTAAGGGGACAAAACTATTTGTAAAAGCGTTAATGGAAGAAGGTGTGGATACGATATTTGCCTATCCAGGGGGAATGGCAATCGATTTGTTTGATGCCCTTTATGAACAGGATCAGATCAATCTTATCTTACCACGCCATGAGCAAGCACTTGCACATGCAGCGGATGGATATGCGCGATCCACTGGTAAGGTTGGAGTCTGTCTTGTAACGAGTGGCCCAGGAGCGACGAACTTAGTCACAGGTATTGCTACCGCTAATTTTGACAGTGTACCACTCGTATGTTTTACTGGGCAGGTCTTGAGCAATTTGATTGGGAATGATGCTTTTCAGGAAATAGATATCGTAGGAATTGCAAGAAACATCTGTAAGTATGCAGTGACGGTAAGAGATCGAAAAGAACTTGGGCGTATTATCAAGGAAGCCTTTTACATTGCACGTACTGGGAAACCAGGGCCTGTGATTGTTGATATTCCTAAAGATATTCAATTGGCTATGGGTAGTGATGTGTATCCAAGTGAAGTAAATATTCGCGGATATAAACCAAATACAACCGTACATGCAGGACAAATTAAAAGAGCACTATCGGTTCTTTCTACCGCAAAAAAACCTGTATTTCTAATTGGTGGAGGCGTGAATATCTCTCATGCACAAAAAGAGATAACAAAACTAGCTGAAGTTACTGGTGCTCCAGTCATTACAACAATTATGGGGAAGGGAGCGATTCCTACCGATCATCCACTTTATGTTGGTAATATCGGAATTCATGGGAATTATGCATCCAATCACGCAATCAGTGAATGTGATGTGTTGTTCTCCATAGGTGTTCGTTTCAATGATCGAATTACCGGAAAAATTAGTGATTTTGCAAAGAATGCAACCATTATCCATGTAGATATCGACCCTGCTTCGATTTCGCGAAATGTAGTTGTGAACATACCGATTGTAGCAGATGCCAAACTGGCCATAGAAAAGCTACTGGAAGGTGCAAAGCAGCTTGATATTGCAGGTTGGGTAAAGCAAGTCATGGAATGGAGAGATACCTATCCTATCAATATGGATCAATATCAAGGGATGACACCTGAGATTATTCTTCGTAAAATCAATCAGACATTTAAAAACTCGATCATAGTAACCGATGTTGGTCAAAATCAGCTTTGGACCACACAATACATTCAACTTGATGAGAATCGACAATTGTTGACCTCTGGAGGTCTTGGTACGATGGGGTATGGCTTTCCTGCAGCGATTGGTGCCAAGATAGGGAATCCCAATAAGGAAGTAATCTGTATCTCCGGCGATGGAGGGATGCAGA
>JAEZKD010000072.1 GCA_023415655.1 Bacillota bacterium
ATGGATTTTCATCCGCGATGGCATGGGTCTATTTCCTAATTGTTATTGTTGTAATAGCAATAAGCTCAGCAATAATTTCAAAGGGGGTTTATTACTATGACTGAGAAAAAAGCAAGCTTTTGGGAAAGAAACAAAAAGTCCAATGGATATCTGTTAAAAAAGGTAGTCAGACAAAAATCAGTTACTGTGATCCGGGCAATTTTATTATTCGGCCTTTGCTTTCTGATTTTACAACCGATCTTCAATAAGATTTCAGTCAGCTTTATGGCAGAAGAAGATCTCTATAATGCTACCGTTATTACGATTCCTGAGCATTTTACTGGGGCCAATTATCAACTTGCTGCTGACTTTATGAGTTATTGGAAAGCATTGTTTAATACATCAATCATATCTTTGAGCATTGCAGTGCTACAGATCGTTATGTGTACATTGGTCGGATATGGATTTGCCAGATTTGAGTTTCCATTCAAAAAATTTTGGTTTGGATGTGTCATTCTTGCAATTATTATACCACCGCAGACCATTTCAACGTCTCTATACCTACATTTTAGGTATTTTGATGTGTTTGGTATTTTTAAGAGGTTCACAGGCAGTACGATCAACTTAAGAGGTTCGGTTCTCCCGTACTATATGATGAGTACATTCTGTATGGGATTAAAGAATGGCTTGTACATCTTTATGCTCAGACAGTTCTTTCGAAATGTTCCAAAAGAGCTGGAAGAAGCAGCATACGTGGATGGAAGTGGAACATTAAGAACCTTTTTCAAAGTAATTCTTCCGGATGCGAAACCAATTCTAACATCATGCTTTTTGTTTGCATTTGTTTGGCAATGGACGGATAGCTTTTATTCTAAAACATTCCTGGGTAATATTAAGCTGTTATCGGTCCAATTAGGGCAGATCGCTGATAAACTCGATCGATATGCGATATTAAAGCTTGATCAACCAGGCGGCGCATCCGTTGGATATACAAGTAGTATTATATCTACCGGAACACTTATGGTAATTATTCCGTTACTGATTTTATATCTGTTCGCGCAAAAGGGCTTCATCGAAAACTTAAGCAGTTCAGGAATTAAGATGTAACGGATATAAATACAAAAATAAATAGGAGGGATTGAAATGAAATTAAAAAAGGTACAGAAACTACTTGCAGGATCATTATCTGCTATGTTGATCTTAGGTGTTGCTGCATGCGGTAAGTCCGAAACCGCTAATGTGGATGTAACACCAGAACCAACCAAAGCAGCAGAGGCAACTAAGGCTGCTGATCCAACAGCAACGCCGGAACCTGAAAGTCCATATGTTGTGTTAAAGGACAAAGATGGCAATGTATACGATTTAGGTGGCATTGAAGTTATCATTCGTGACTGGTGGAGCCCTGGGGAAGAACCAGAAGCAACCAATGCATATGAAGAAGCTCGTTTAGACTATCTAGACTGGATTCAGGAAACATATAATTTTACGATTAAGCAGTTAGGTGAAGGCGATTGGGAATCTGCTCCGGAAGACTTCCAGAACTATGTAACCTCTGGTGGAGATGACAGAAACTTAGTATTCTGTCTTCAGAATGCAGGTTCTACGGTTACTGCTATGAAGAATGGTTTGATGTTTGACTTAAACAAATTAGACTGCCTTGATTTTAGTCAAGAGTATTGGAACCAAGCAATGCGTGAACTTGGAACGGTAAATGGTGCGACCTACTTAATGACAGCTCGTACTCCTGAACCAAGAGGAGGAATGTACTTCAATAAGAGATTACTCAAAGAAGCTGGTATCGATCCTCAGGAAATCTATGATCTTCAGGAGAATATGGAGTGGACTTGGGAAAAGTTTGAGGAAATCTGCAAGCAAATCCATGTAGATACAGATAATGATGGCATCGTTGATCGTTATGCAATGGTTTGTGATGCAACATCGATGTTCTATGAAGCAGTATACTCCAACAATACCGATATTATTGGACGTGATGAAAATGGTAAGTACATCAATACCGTTGAATCTGATGCGACCATGCAGGCTTTGAATTGGGCAATTGATATGATGGATAAATATCGTTATATGCCTGATGGTGCTGAATGGGATTATTGGAAGACAGCATTCGTTAACGGCGAAGGCGCTTTTATAGCTTATGATGCTTATGCTAGTTCCAATGAATTCAAAGATATGGAAGATGATTTCGGCTTTGTATGTTTCCCTATGGGACCAAACGCTACTGACTACTGTAACGTTTACAAAGACAATCCTTATGCAATCCCAGGATGCTATGATGCAGACAAAGCATGGAAAATTGCTTTTGCATTTAATCTTTATGAAGGTCCAGTTCCTGGATTTGAAGATTACAATGGTGCAGCCAATACATATTACAACTCCATGCGTGACACAGAATCTGTAGATCTTACGATTAACAGAATGTGGAAGAATGGTAAGTACAACTACATCAGCTTAATCCCTGGTTTGGATACTGGTGCTCAGTTTATTTGGAATATAGGAAGCTGGAATCCACCTGCACAGCAGGCTGAAGTAATCCGTAACGAATGGCAGTCCTATATTGATGAGGCAAATAAATAGATTACATTGGATGTTTGAAGATAGGATATATGAGAGAAGGAAGAGATGCATTGCATCTCTTCCTTTTTTCTATTAATCACAGGGTATCGAACTAAAATAATTATAGTAAATCATCAAAATTTGTCAATCAAAAAAAGGAAAAAAATGTAAATATATAATGCCATTTCAAAGCTTATATGGTATGGTATAAATAATCAATATAAAAGGCGAATAATTCAAAAATGGTATAGCTTTGCAATACATGTATTGGATGATTAGAGAAGTTTACAAGTATCAGCGCAATTTATATTTATTTAATAATTTAAGGAGACATATTATGAAAAAATTTACTATATTAACCTGTTTATTTATCATATTATGTACAAATGTATCGGTAAATGCTGCAGATAAAGTTAAAAAGAAGATACTTAAGTATAATGTTGTGAATTGCTTCCATGATGGTTTAGCAAGAGCTTACCGAACAAATTCTAAAGGTGGGGTAAAAGATTATGGCTTTGTCAACACAAAGGGAGAATGGAAATTAACGAATGATGGGAACATATCTGATTTTAGTGAGGGATTAGCCCGTGATTCTTCAACGGCGAATCAACGTAATTATATCAATAAAAAGGGGAAGGTTATTTTTACTCTTAGTAAAGAGTTAACTCCTGGAGGCCCTGGACATTTCAGTGTATATGGAGACTTTCATGATGGGAGAGCTATTGTTCATAAAGGTAGAAATACTAATGCGTGTGGTGCAATAAATAAAGCAGGAGAGCTTGTCATACCTTGTAAATATTGGGGAATAAGTGACTTTTCTCATAGTTATGCTGTTGCTGCCAAAGATAATAAAATGGGTCTTATCGATACGAATGGCAAGGTTATAGTACCTTTTGTTTATGAATATGGTGAAGCAGTAACGGATGGTTTTATTTTTTCCAAAAACTCTAATTTCTGGGAGATCTATATGAAGCCAGGATGGTGGTTTTATCATGAGATTTCTACATATGATGTTTATGACGCCGATGCTAATTTAGTAATGACAGATGCCAATGGTATAAAAGACATGGATAATGGGATCATCGTCGTACATGATGATAATTACAATTATATTGATAGTGATGGCATACGAACAGGTCAATGGAAAACAATAGATGTTTCGGGGCGAGTTGTTTATACTGCAGCGGATGGTATGAGTATATGCAATCTTGGTGAAGGGATGTATTCGATAGGTGATTTAGAATATGAACAATTGATGAATAGTTCAGGTAATTTGATCGGTAATAAGAAATATGCCATTATAGGTTATTTTTCTGGGAATTACGCTGTTGTTCAAGAAGCGAAATATGATGAAGCAAAATTAGAAAACAGTGGGAAATACGGTATCATAGATAAAACTGGTAAAGAAGTAGTCCCATGTGAATATGAATTACCTTATTTAAGCGATATATTAGAAAATATTGAAAATGGCTATGTAATTTTGATAGATTCCAAAGAAAGAAGTGTACTATTTACTTTGCCTGATGAAAATGAATGAAGTTTTTTACCATCATGAAGTAATGAGCTTTGAGTTAAATAAGAAATACTAAAAGCAATGTTTCAGTAGAATTGGATAGCTGATGAATTCACAATAGATGCTTATGAATAATGCATACTTAACTAGATAAAGTCATCCGTCTGGATGACTTTATCTAGTACACCATTCATATTAGTTAAAAGACGGATAATTGTTCATAATCATGCAAAGAAACTGATAATAATTATTATTTAGGGCAATGGTCTTGCAACAAATAGTATTAAGCGATATACTAATCTCATATTTAGACGTTATACAAAGTAAAGGAAAGGGGGAATTCATATCGATGTATTTGAATTCGCGATAGCGATGGAAAATGATATGGAGAATTTTTATAAGAAGCAAGCAGAATCAAACAAAGACAATAGCCTTAAAGTTGTTTTTGATATGCTTGCAAAAGAAGAAGAAAATCACTCCAGAATTCTAAGTGCAAACGCAGATAAATTAACAATACCACTAGAAGAAAGTCATATACTCAATGAATCACAACTAATATTTAAAAATCTAGAACCTGTTAAATCGGATATACATAAGACTCCAACACAGTTAGAATTATATCGTTATGCTTTAGATAAAGAAGAAGAGAGTGTAAAGTTATATCGTGATTTATATGCCAAAGCGACTACAGATGAAGTTAAAACAGTTTTTAGTTACTTGATTAAGCAAGAAGAAACACATTGCATTATCATTGGAGAATTAGTAAAACTGGTTAGTAGACCTGAAGAATGGGTGGAGTCTCCTGAATTTGGATTACGAGAGGAATATTAATCAGCTGGGAATGTAGTTTAGCACGAGCCACGTCATTGATAATTAAAGATCCGATGAGAGTTTACTCTCATCGGATCTTTTTTGCCATGTACAGGACGACAGTTAAATTACCATATCTTTTTGAAATCAACTTATCACTGCATTTGTATATATGGGGCATTCTTTCTTCGTCTAATAACTTTCTTTCTCCATCTAATAACTTTCCTGCTTCATCTAATAACTTTCCTGTTTTCATCTAATAACTGTTCAGCAAAATCTAAGGTAGTCATTAGTACATCAATGAACCCACTAGCCAAAGCTGCTTTTGTAGGCTCTATCTTATTCGGACCGGCAACGATAGCGATTACAGTAGTCTTATCATTTTTTCGAAGTGGTAATCCAATGGAACGAGAATTGAGTGGCGTATCAATTATTTTGCCTTCAGAAGTTAGATATGAGGTACATACGGATGCAACTGCACCTTTACTTATTAAATCAGTAATGTCCTCACGTACAAAGGCACCACCTTCATAAGCAGTGGAGGTGGTACTTATTTGACCTATTCCTACTAGGATAACGTTACAGTGTGTACCTTTTTCTAAGACTTTTGCAATGGCAGGTTCTTTTAGCATGTATTGTCTTGCCTCATCACTTTGCATTAAGACTGGTGCATCCAGCGTACAATAACTTCCTCCAGTTTTTTGCGCTAGGGTCTGAGCGATAAGATTCGCTTGCCAGCTTTGCCCCCGTGGACCCATACAGCCTACCAGAGGAATAAATTCTAGACCAGCTCTATTAAGACGATGTGCAGCATTTGCTACAGCAGCAATAGTTTTACCACTCATAACACCAACGGACGAAAAATCTGTAAGGTAGGTATCGAGTTGCTCAGCACATTGTTCTCCAAGTTTCATTCTCATTTCATCCGAATTCTTGTATAATATATCTGTAACAAAGGCTCCTTTTAGATGATATTGGTCCATTAGCTTCTGTTCAATCGAAATTTCATGGGTATAGGGATTTTGTATTGTGATCTGAACGATATTGTTCTCTTTTGCATAATTTAACATTCTACTAATTTGAGGTCTGGAAATACCTAGCATAGAAGATATTTCTTTCTGACTAAAATTATCTTCATAAAATAATCTGCAGACCTTGACTAATAGTCTTGGGTTATCATAGATTGCCATGGAATCCTCCTTTATTGTGAAATATATTTCATATATGTAACTGAATTAGTATTAAAATAACAGTAATTTTATCTTTTCTACTTATATAATACATCTATTTTTATAATAACACAATAGAAAAACGAAATTAATTTCAGTGGTTGAAACATATTGCGTATAAGGATTATAATTTAGTTACAACAAAAAGATAAGGATATTTGTCAATTACAAAAGGAGGTAGCAATATAATGGGAAAGGGTATGAAAAAAATTGTAGTACTTATGCTAACTGTTGTAATGGTAATGAGTATGGCAGCATGTGGATCAAAAGAAGAAGAAAAGGCAACGATTAACGGGAAAGATATCTCAATTATGACTCCGTATCTAGGTTCGGTAACGACGAATCAAATGGTGGAAGCATTACAGAAAGGGTTAGAAGAAGAAGGCGCCAAAGTTAATGTGATTAATACCAATAATGATTTTTCAGCGCTTGCTAGTAGAATCGAAGATGTTGTAGCGTCTGGTACCGATGCCATTGTACTTGTTAGCGCAGATCCTACTCAACTTGAAAATCAACTAAAAGAAGCATTTGATGCTGGAATACCGGTTTATGGATGTGATAGTGGATTTATTGACGGGATGCAAGTAAATGCAACTAGTGATAACTATCAGATGGGTGAATTGATTATTCGGTATTTGTTTGATGATTTGATGGGAAAAAAAGGGACTGTGATTGCATTAACTCATAGGGCACATCCTGGAGTTGCTAAACGTTGTAATGCTTTTGATGATTTATTAGAAGAGTATCCAGATATTACATTAATCACAGAACAGCATGTCCCTGCGGAACAACCAATTAATGATGCACAGGATATCGTGGAAAATCTACTTTTAGCGAATGCAGAGAAAGGCTCGATTACAGCAATTTGGTCTGCATGGGATGAGCCAGCGATTGGAGCAACTCAAGCATTAGTAGAAGCAGGTAGAGAAGAAGTTTTAGTAACAGGGGTAGATGGTAATGAACAAGCAGTTACATTAATAAAAGATGGAACTAACTTAAAAGCTACAGTAGCACAGAATTTTGAGGGTATGACAGAAATCGTAATTGATGAGATGGTGAAATATTTCAAAGGTGAAACAGTGGAAACTGGAGAAATGTATGCTCCTGCAACATTAATAACAAAAGAGAATGTTGAGTAAGTATAAGGGGAAACCAGCAATGGTCTCCCCCTTCTAATCAAAACGGTAGGAGGTCATATCGTGCTATTAAGAACGGAACATATAAGTAAAAAATTTAATGGTATCTATGCGTTACAGGATATTAATTTTGAAATATCTCCTGGAGAAATACATGGTTTGGTTGGGGAAAATGGTGCTGGTAAATCCACACTAATTAAGATACTAACAGGAGTTTACCAGCTTGAAGAAGGAAAGATATTTTGGGAAGATAAAGAGGTTTCTATTAATAATCCAGTAGAGTCTAGAGAGATTGGGATTAATGTGATTCATCAAGATCGAACTCTTGTACCCTCGTTCAATGGGATAGAAAATGCATATCTTGGTCGTGAATACGAGAAAAAGAATGGTAGAATTGATTGGAAGAGGATGGAATCTAAGGTAAGCGAGGTTGCAAAGGAGTTAAAGATTGATATCGATTTATCACTGACTGCAGACGAACTTTCTCCTCCACAAAAAACATGCTTAGAAATCATAAGAGCGATGATGAGCGATTGTAAATTAATGATACTAGATGAACCGACTGCATCACTAACAGATAAAGAGTCAGATATTCTTTTTGGTATTATTGAAACATTGAAAAAGAAAGGAACTTCTATACTTTATATTACCCATCGTATGGATGAGATATTTAAATTAACGGACCGTATTACTATATTTAAAAATGGAAAAATGGTAGAAACAATTCACACTACTCAAACAACAAAAGAAGAATTAATTAAAAAAATGACAGACCAGTGGGTGAGTGAAACCATTATTCATAAAAGTACGTTTGGACAACCTATGTTAGAAGTAAAGAATATATCTTCAAAGGATGGAGTTGTAAAGTCAGCAACATTGAAAGTACATGCTGGTGAAATACTTGGGATTTTTGGATTGGGGGGGAGTGGTAGAACTGAACTTCTTGAGTGCATTTATGGATATCGACCAATAAATGATGGAACAGTTATTATAGAAGACAGAGTTTATCAGAACCCGAATCCGTCCAAATCCATTAATAATGGTATGGTTCTTATTTGCGAAGATCGTAGAGGAAAGGCGATTATTGGTGGCCTTAGTATCAAAGATAATGTGTTGCTATCCTCCATGGAATCGTTCTCAACAGCTGGTGTCTTAAATGAAAAGAAAGAAAAAGTAGCAGTCAAAGAGAAGATAGACGCATTGTCAATTAAAATAGCTGGAATGGATCAAAGTGTAATTGAACTCTCTGGGGGGAATCAACAAAAAGTGGTATTTGCTAAAGCAATGATGACCAATCCAAAAGTATTTTTATGTGATGAACCGACCCAGGCTGTGGATGTTAAAACAAGAAATGAAATACATAAG
>JAEZKD010000087.1 GCA_023415655.1 Bacillota bacterium
AGCGCAGAGCACACCAAGTCCCAGTGCTAGAAAGAAAATTAGTATAAACCCTATCCCGCCAAGTATCAGCGTATTAGACAAACGACCACCGATAACCTCCAACACGTCTGTTTTGTACTTGTAGGAAATACCGAAGTTACCTTCCAACACATTCTCAAACCATCGGATATATTGGACATGGATGGGATCGTTGAGCCCAAGTTTTTCTTCTGCCCATTCTCGCTCTTTTGGACTCATTTTCTCCACTCTGTCTCCATAATAGGATACCAACGGGTCCCCAGGTGCAAGGCGAGCTACATAAAATACGACCATCGAGAGAAGCAAAACACTCAAAACAAAAATCAGAACCTTTTGCCCATAATAAAGATATGAATTCCTTCTTATCATAACTTCTCTCCCTTCAGTACCCAGTGTTTTGGAGATACCTCCATCAGTTCGTCACCAAGTTTATACTGTTCAGGATCAAACAGCTGCACTTTCCTCTCTCTTTCCATACGCGGATTGGGGATCGGTATTGCTGACAGCAATGCTTTGGTGTACGGATGCTGTGGTTTTAAAAACAATTCCTTGGTAGGTGCGACCTCTACCAGCTTACCGTGATACATAACACCAATGCGGTCACAAAGATATTTTACAACTGACAAATCATGAGCTATGAACAAAATCGAACAGCCATGCTCTGCCTGCAAATGCTTAAACAGGTTGAGGATTTGCGCTTGAATTGAAACATCTAGAGATGCAATTGGTTCATCTGCAACAAGGAGTTTAGGTTCCATGGATAGAGCTCTAGCGATTGCTACGCGCTGACGCATCCCGCCGGAAAGCTCTGTGGGGTACTTATCCAGGTTGTTCTCATCAAGACCCACATAGTGAAGCTGAAATTCTGCTTCTCTTCGTAGCGTTCCTCTTTTAGGTTTGATTCGATGGATTTGCATGGGCTCTGCGATAATCTCTGATACTGTCATGTGCTGATTCAAGCTGGAGGTAGTATCCTGAAAGATAAACTGGCGTGAGGTTTGTAGCAGTTTTTTGTTCGCCAAAAACTGCTTTCGATCACATATATTAATCCCTTGGTACAATATCTGACCAAACGATGGTTGGTAGACATTCATCACACACCGGGCAACGGTAGATTTCCCGGAACCAGATTCACCCACGAGTCCAAAAATTTCCCCTTGATGAATCTGAAAGGACAGATGATCCACAGCCTTAATGACGATGTTTTTACTTAGTTTGAAACAATGTGTCAGGTTCTGTACATCCAATAGAATATCAGCCATAGAAATCACCTCCTATCGGTGAAGTGATTTTAGGTGCTCTCTCATCCAAAAGCCAGGTTGCTGCATAGTGAGTTTCAGAAATTTGAAACATAGGTGGCATTTCTTTATAATCAATATCCAAAGCATACTCGTTTCGACTGGCAAAAGCATCTCCTATCGGTGGATCAATGAGTGAGGGCGGCATACCAGGAATCGTATAAAGTTCTTCACCAGTCTGTGCTAAGGACGGGATAGAACGCATGAGTCCCCATGTATAAGGATGGCGAGGATCATAGAAGATCTCCTCTACCGTACCGATCTCCACAATTCTTCCTGCATACATTACAGCAACTCGGTCAGCAATTCTTGCTACCACTCCCATATCATGAGAAACAAGAAGCATTGCAGTTCCTAGTTTCACCTGAATATCTCGCAACAGATCAAGAATCTGTGCCTGTATGGTCACATCAAGTGCAGTCGTAGGTTCATCTGCAATCAGTATTTTAGGATTCGAAGCTAAGGCAATTGCCATTACAATTCTTTGACACATACCCCCAGAAAAATGATACGGATATAGCTTGTATCTTTGTTCCGGTTGTTTCATACCAACCAAATCCATCAGTTCAATGACACGCTTGTAAACAGCAGCTTTTGACATTTTAGGATTATGGACATAAACCGCCTCCGCAATCTGTTCACCAATTGTTATTGTTGGATTGAGAGAGGCCATGGGATTTTGAAGCACCATAGAAAAAAGTTTTCCACGCAGCTTTTCCATATCACGTCCACTATAGTTTGTAATCTCAACACCATTTGCAATAATGCTACCACTTTTAATACGAGCAGTGTTCGGCAGAAGCTTCATGATTGTCTTACATAGAACACTCTTTCCACTTCCCGATTCACCCACAATTGCCAATACTTCACCTGGTTGCAATAAAAATGAAACATCACGGACTGCCTGTAATTCGCCTTGTGGTGTACCAAAGCTGACAGATAAATGATTTATTTCCAATAGATTGCTCATGCAATCAGCCTCTCTTCCGACTTATAGTTTTGTGAATTTATCTTTCCATTGTCCATTTCGTAACATTCCAAAAAATGCCCACGCCATGGTGTCCCATTACAGTATCGGGGTCGATCCCCTTAATTTTAGAATCAGCAACATAGTCAGCATCGATGTAACAGATAAATGCATAGGCAGGGTCATTAGCTAGAGCCTCCTGGAACTTGTCATATGCCTCCGCACGAACTTCTGGATCATCCGACTGTCGAGCGATCGTCAGATACTTGTCAACATCAGCGTTGGAATAACCGGAGTAGTTGGCACCCTTATCTGTACTGAAAACCTTGTAGGTATGATCGTCTGCATCAAAGGGACTTCCCCAACCTATGAGGTAAGCCATCTGTCCACCCCAATTAACAGTTTCGGGTACTTCCACGGTACAATGAATCCCTACTTCCTGAATCATCTGCGCAGCTGCTTGTGCGATATCTAGACGTACCTGATCACCAGCACCCACACTGATTACAAACCCAATTTCTTCACCATTTCTTTCATAAAAGCCATCATTACCCATGTTACAGCCAGCCGCCTCAAGAATCTGCTTCGCCTTTTGGGGGTTGTAGTTGTATTGCTCAACCTCCTCATTGTTGTAAATATTGCGCTGTAGAGGGCCGTAAGCAGTAATGCCATGTCCACGCAGGACGGTATCAACAATCACTTGATCGTCGATGGCATAGCAGATTGCAGGAATGATATCCTTATTGGTAGTCCAGTATTCGTTCCAAAAGTTAAACAAGATTCCTCGATAGTCGGATGTCTTCATATGATAGACCACATACCCATCCTTGTTTTCAAAGTTTTCCGAATCCTTAGGTGTCAAAAGAGCTAAATCCAATTCACCAGTCTGCATCTGCAGGTTCTTTGCATTGTCATCAGATACAATTTTGAAGATAATTTTATCAATGTTGGCCTCCCCTTTAAAGTAATCTTCATTCTTTTCAAGGGTGATTGACTGACCTTCGTCCCAGTTAGTCAGCTTATAGGGTCCGGTACCGATAGGATTACGAAAGTAATCCGATTCCTGCATGTTCTCACCTTGTAGTAGATGCTGAGGGAGAACCGCCATGGTCATATAATCGAGGAATGCAACATTAGGTGCAGACAGCTGAAAAGATATCGTATGATCATCGATAAGAATGATTTCTATTACGTCCTCAAAGTTTGGAGCATTTTCAGAACCATTTTCAGGATCCATAATCGCTTCTATCGTAAATTTAACGTCCTTTGACGTAAATCTCTCTCCGTCGTGCCACTTGACATTTTCTTCAAGGTAAAAGGTATAGGTACAGGTCCCTTTATCAAAGCTCCAATCTTTTGCCAGACCAGGTACTACCTGATTATCACCGTCATGGGCAGTCAGACCATTGAAAAGTAAAATGTTAATCTCACCATGCTCATCCATAGCAGGGTTAATGCGAGTGTAGTCACTGCTACCGTAGACAAGAGTCTCATTGTCAGAGGAACCGGAATTTGAACATCCAGTAAGCATACCAAACGCCATAA
>JAEZKD010000122.1 GCA_023415655.1 Bacillota bacterium
GTACAGCGAATGGAGTTGCAGTCAGAACGCACCACAGGTGTAACCGAAGAAGTTAAGGAGGAGGTAACTTTACTTGGTAAGAAATTGGAGGATATTACTGAGTTCGTAGAAAAGATTGCAGCCATAGCCAGACAAACCAATTTATTATCGCTTAATGCATCCATTGAGGCAGCGAGAGCAGGAGAGTTCGGCAAAGGATTTGGAGTTGTAGCAGAAGAAATTCGTAAATTAGCTGATGATTCTGCAACGATTGCCAATGAGATTCATACCGAAATCGATTCAATCACTGGCTATGCTCAAAGTACCGTACAAAAAGTACATAGGGCACAGGAAATTGTGGTAGAACAAAAATCGTATGTAAAAAGTACAGTAACGGTATACGATCAAAGTTTTCATATCATGGAGCATTTAATTGGAATCCTAGAGACAGTAGCAACTGATATGGAGGTAATGAACGAAGAGCGAAGTTCTTCTATGAATTCGGTGGATGAGATTAGTAAGATGTCAAAGATGAATGTAAATAATGTTGAGATTATTCATCAGGTGATGCAAAAACAGGTAGAATTCAGTGATCAACTTAGCAAAGAGGCCAATCAGCTACAGTTGAATATGAATGAACTAAGCAAAGCAATTACTATATTTAAGGTGGATAGTGCCAAGGGTGATTCGCATGGGTGTTAATAAACAATGGCAAAAAAATCATAAAGCTAAAATATCACAGAATAATAGACAGAGGAATAGGAGACTACGGCTTTTGGGAGTACTAGGATGTTTTGGTGTACTTGCATTCACAGGATGTAAGCAACTAGAAAAAGAAGCAGAAAGAGAAGTGCAAATTCAACAGGAAGAGGATTTCGATTCAGAAGTGATTCAACAAGAAGAGTTAAAGGTAAGTGAAGATGAGCGCATTAACTTCCATAATGAGCTTTTTGGAGAGAACGTTTATCTATTTTCACCACAAGATGATCCACAAAAGGTCCAGCAAGTATTAGATGACTTATGGGAAAGGCAGGAGACGAATCAGTTTGGAAGGGAACGCTATGCGGTATATTTTCTACCTGGACAGTATGATGAGTCATTAAAGGTTAAGGTAGGATATTATATGCAAGTGGCAGGTCTTGGGTTATCCCCAGAGGATACGAGTATTACTGAACTACAGTGTGATGCAACTTGGCTTGGAGATGATAGTAATCATAATGCCACCTGTAATTTTTGGAGAGGTGTTGAGAATCTACAAATTACATCAAATACTATGTGGGCAGTATCCCAGGCAACATTTATGAGAAGAGTGCATATTATCGGATCGTTGTATCTTCATGATAACTACGGTTGGGCTTCTGGTGGTTTTTTAGCAGATAGCAAGATTGATTATTTAGTGGAATCTGGCTCTCAACAGCAGTGGTTATCTAGAAACTGTGATTGGAAAGCGTGGATGGGACAAAACTGGAATATGGTATTTGCCGGTATTAAAGAGGGGAAGGCACCGACTGGAACTTGGCCAGGAATGGCTTACACTACAGTAGAGACAGTAGAGAAGATGCAAGAAAAACCTTTCCTTATGTATGATGAGACTAAAGGGTACGGGGTGTTTCTTCCTGCAATTCGAACAAATAGTAAAGGCGTGTCTTGGGATGGGCAAGAGGATGTGGCAGGTAGGTTTATCCCGATTCAAGACTGCTACATAGCAAAACCAGAAATAGATGATGCAGACACATTAAATGAAGCACTGGGAATGGGAAAAACCTTGATTTTTACTCCAGGAATCTATGAGCTTTCAAAGGCGTTGAATGTAACGCAAGAAGGACAGATTATTCTTGGCATGGGACTTGCAACATTACAACCTTTGAATGGGAATGAGTGTATAAAAATCTCATCTGAGGGAGCAATTCTTGCTGGAATCTTGTTTGATGCTGGAATAAATACGTCAGAGGTATTACTGCAAGTGGGAGAAAAGACCACTAAGAAATCAGAGGAAGTTTCAGGACTTATTAGCTTAAGTGACTTGTTTTTCCGAGTTGGTGGAAGTGAAAAAGAAGCAGTGAGTGTTCTGGCTTGTGTTGAGATTAATGAATCTCATGTTGTTGGAGATAATTTTTGGGTTTGGCGTGCAGATCATGGGGATATGGTCGCTTGGGATAAGAACACAGCTAAAAACGGGATTATTGTAAATGGAGATAATGTGACTATCTATGCATTAATGGTAGAACACTTTCAAGAATATCAAACAATCTGGAATGGAGAAAATGGTAAAGTCATTATGTATCAGAGTGAGATTCCATATGATATACCAAACCAGGAAATCTGGTTAAGTCATGAGGGTACAAAAAATGGATATGCCTCTTATTATATTGCAGATACGGTATTAAATCATGAAGCTTGGGGTCTTGGAATTTATTCCTACAATAGAGATGCTACAGTGGAACTATATTCTGCGATGGAAGCTCCAGAGATTGAAACAATACGAATTCATAATATATGTACTGTAATGCTTGCAGGGAATCCAGGAATTACACATGTGGTGAATGAGGAAGGCGACTCTTGTTATTATGCAGGTGCTCGCGCAATCATTACCGAGTTTCCAAGTACAAAATAAAAAAAACACACCTTATTAAAAAAAGGCTCATTTCGAAAGAAGTGAGCTTTTTCTATAATAAGATTAGGGTTATTAGAAAGGAAGATGTGTATGGCAGAATATAAATTTATTGATAATTTTGGGACATTTACACTTTCACATCCAGAGGATACTGGATATTTGTATTTTCCGATTGCAGGAAGCCAGGGAATTAAAAGTAGTATTACACCTGAGCTAAAAGGAGATTGTAAACTGGATCAAAATCACTTTTTATTACAACCAGTAACAGCAGAAGACCTTCATGATAGGAAGGGAAGCCGCAATTTTTGGTGCGTTGTAGAAGGAAAAGGTGTATGGTCTGCTACTGGGGTAAGTGCTCAGGAAGAGACAAGGCGCTTTTGTTGTGAGGAGGAGAATAAAGATAAAAGAAGCCTAACCGCGGGTTTGTTATGGCATGAGATAAAGAATCAATCCAATCAGTTTGGACTCACCTCTACCATTCGTTCTTTTGTACCAGAAGGAAATGAAAAAGTAGAGATCATGGAAGTAACAATTGAGAATCACTCAAATCATGAAACTACATTCGTACCAATTGCCGCAATCCCTATGTTTGCAAGAAGTGCGGACAATATTAGAGATCATAGACATGTAACTTCATTGTTACATCGAATCCATGTTTTGGACAAAGCAGTTGTATTAGAGCCAACTCTCTCCTTTGATGAAAGAGGACACCAGTTAAATCATATGAGCTATTTTATTGCTGGGAATACTGGAAAAGGGGAAGCTCCCGAGGAATTCTATCCAGTGGTAGAAGATTATATCGGGGAGGGGGGAAGTTTTAGTCATCCACGGGTAATTTATCGTCTGGAACAAGGTGTTAAATCAGGGTTTCAAGCGGAGGGCTTTGAGGCAATGGGAGGGCTTCGTTTTGCTAAGATTACATTAAAGCCAGGGGAAACAGCTACTTATCTGATTCTATTAGGGATGTATACTCAGCAAGAAGAGTTTATGACATGTTTGAATCGTTTTTGCAACAAAGAAAAAGTAGATCTTGAGTGGGCTAAAACCTTTGAAAGTTGGAAGAAGCAGGATAATATCGCCTATCATACTTCAGATAAAAGCTTTGATCAGTTTATGAATTGGGTTAATATACAACCAATTTTACGAAGAATCTATGGATGTTCCTTTTTACCGCATCATGATTATGGGCGAGGGGGACGTGGATGGAGGGATTTATGGCAGGATTGTTTGGCATTATGCATTATGAATCCAGAAAACGTAAAAGAGATGCTTCTTAAAAATTTTGGTGGTATTCGAATCGATGGTACGAATGCAACAATCATTGGAGAACTCCCAGGAGAGTTTAAGGCGGATCGGAATAATATAACGAGGGTGTGGATGGATCATGGGTATTGGCCATTACTGACTACTAGCCTTTATATGAATCAAACAGGTGATATTAGTATTTTACTAAAAGAAAATAGTTATTTTCATGATCGTCAGGTTATGCGTGGAACGCAAGAAAATCTAAGTTTCCATTTACAGGAATCTTTGACGTTAAAGGATCAATACGAGCGAGTTTATTATGGCACGATATTAGAGCATCTTCTTGTTCAGAATTTGACCGCTTTTTATGATGTAGGGGAACATAATCATATGAGATTACACGATGCTGACTGGAACGATGCCTTGGATATGGCAAGTGATCGTGGTGAAAGTGTTGCATTTACAGCAGCATACGCTGGGAATTTAAAGAACTTAGCTTACTGGATTGAATTACTTCATAGTGAAAAGAATATGCAATATGTAGAAGTGGTATCAGAGATGCAAATGTTATTCGTACAAGACAGTGAACTGTTTGATGATGTGAATCGAAAGCTAGAACTTTTATCAGAGTATTGTAAAGCGGTGAGTCATAGGATTCTTGGACAGAAGGCATATATTCCGACAGAGGTAGTGATTTCTTGCCTTTTACAAATGGCAGATTGGATTCAGGACCAT
>JAEZKD010000133.1 GCA_023415655.1 Bacillota bacterium
AAGAATACTGGTATTTAAAAAAATAACCAAATAAGAACAGTTCCATATTTAGTCAAAATATTATAGTTAGGAGGCTTGTATGATTAAACGACCGTTGCTTGGTATGGTGGTGTCACTGATTATTGGATTATTATTCAGTGGATTGGAGTTAAAAATGAACTTTCTGATTGCATTTTTAATCATTCTCTTACTTTATGTTGCAAGATGGATACGATGGCTTCCATGCAAATTTACGAAAGAAGACTGGCATCGATATCTTTGGCCGATTTTTTTTCTTCTTGGTGTTATTCGTATGGGTTATACAACAACAGAAAGTGATTTAGAGCTTGCAATTCAGACAAGTCAAAAAGCGAAAGTTTATGGAGAAATCGTTGACCTTGTGCAAAAAGGGGATTCAGTAACCTTGTGGCTTGATGACATTAATGTCCATCTTACAAAGACAGACCAATGGTACGAAGATAAGAAGGCGATTGTTTATCTTGACTCGAATAAAGAATATACACTTGGGAATCAAGTTATGGTGGAAGGTACTATCTTAGGATTATCAAAATCAACTAATTCAGGTCAATTTAATGAGTATTCTTACTATAAAGCGAAGGATGTCATATGCAAGGTATATGCAAAACAAGTCACGATTACGGATAATCATACTTCTTTATTTTTTGAGTTTGTATTAATAATGAAGCAACAATTAACGAAACAAATGATCAGAATACTACCAAGTAAGGAAGCAGGTCTCATCAATGCAATTCTATTTGGGGATAAGGCACTGTTATTAGAAGAGGATAAGGAACTTTATCAAGAGAATGGCTTATCCCATATCATGGCAGTTTCAGGCTTACATATTTCTTTGTTGGGGTATGGTCTTTATCGTTTATTACGGCGTCTTTCAGTTCCAGTTATTCTTTGTGCCCTTTTACCCTCTTTGTTTTTAATCTTTTATCTAGCGTTAGCTGGATTCGCTTTATCCGCTCAACGAGCGGTTCTTATGTTTTTCTTAATGATGTTAGGTGTATTTTTAGGAACATACTATGATATGCTTTCATCTCTTAGTTTAGCAGCTATTATTCTCTTATTACGCCAACCCTATTGTCTTTTTGATGCTGGTTTTTTACTTTCCTTTACGTGTGTCTTAGGAATCGCTTTATTATATCCAAGGCTTGCTGCATGTTTTATAAAAGAAAAAGATCCTTGGGCAAAGTTAAAACAGCCATTATTACTCAGCATATCTACACAACTCATCACACTTCCAATCGTATGTTACTTCTTTTATGAGATTACGCCATATTCTATCTTGATGAATCTAATTGTTATTCCACTTAGCTCTTATCTTGTTTTTGTATCTTTAATTTCTTGTTTTTTTTCTTTCTTTAGTCTTGCTCTTGGTCAGTTTTGCATAGGTGGAGTATTTGTGATACTCAAACTTCTCTCGCTGGTTTTACATCTCCCTGAATATTTACCATATCATCTCATCCTTATAGGGAAACCTGCACTTACCATGATTTTTGGTTATTATATGGTGCTTGCCGGAATTTACTCCATGTCAGGATTGGAAAAAACAAAGATATCATGGTGCTTTTCCGTCTTCTTATTCTTGTTTTTAAAAGCAGGTGGTTCTCAAGAATTGGAGGTTAACTTTCTTGATGTTTCACAAGGAGACTGTGCCATTCTTACTTTTTCGGGCAACGTAATCATGATTGATGGTGGAAGCTTAGATGAAGATCAAGTATATCAATATCGAATTAAGCCATATTTAAAATCAAAAGGAATTCGACATATCAACCAGATCTATCTTTCTCATGCGGATACGGATCATATGAGCGGAGTAATGTCATGTATCGCTGAAATGAAAGAGAATACTGTTTATATGAAGGACTATAATGGGGAAATAACGATTGGAGCGATTATATTACCAAAACTAACTAAATATGAAGAAAAGTATCAAGATATTATTCGTGCTGCAACTCTTAAGAAAATTCCAATACAAGGAATGGCAGCAGGAGAGGAGACCTTAGTGGAGGATATGTCAATCAAGGCACTATCACCAAAAGAGAATTCATCAATAGAAGATAGTAATAATACTTCACTTGTTTTACATATAAAAAAGGATGATTTCATCGGTATCTTTACTGGAGATGTGGATGCTTCGGTGGAAGCTGAGATCTTACATAATTATTCTGAGTTGTTAATACAAAGTAGTGTTAGTTTGCTGAAGATTCCACATCATGGTTCCAAGTATTCTTCGAGCAAGGTCTTTTTAGAAACCGTTGATCCTAAGGTCGCAGTAATTAGTGCAGGAGTGAATAATAGGTACGGACACCCACATACGGATACTTTGCAGCGATTAGAAGACGTTGGATGTGAGATTTGGAATACTGCGAAAAGTGGGCAAATCACTGTTGAAGTCGAAACTCACCAGGAGTTCCTTAATGTAGAAGTGCATGGGTGGAATAAACCTGACTGAATGAAAGAATGATGTAGTATATTGGGTGGAAAAGGATGATTTAGTCGATGGGTGGAAGGGAAAGGAACCCGACGAGAGGAACGAAAAGATGATTTAGTCGGTGGGTGGAAGTGAAAGGACCCCGACTAGCGGGATGAAAAGATGATTTAGTCGGTACGAAGAAGAGAAAGGAACCCGACTAGCGGGATGAAAAGATGATTTAGGCGGTGGGGGAAAGAGGAAGGACCCCGACTTAGAGGAACAAAAAGATGATTTAGTCGGTAAGAAGAAGAGAAAGGAGCCCGACTAGCAGAATGAAAAGATGATTTAGTCGGTGGGTGTAAGAGAAAGGAACCCGACGAGCGGGA
>JAEZKD010000142.1 GCA_023415655.1 Bacillota bacterium
TGTATACAGCTTAGACAATGGAAAATTAAGCCTCTCATTATAGACAAAGTCACTACTTCCCCAGTTCACACCATTTTGATAATATAAATCGTACCAGGACCCAACATAAGCTGCCAAACGAATCTCACGATGTTGTAACTTACTGTACTCGTTGACCAGTAATCGAAGCTGTCGTGCGAAGTCTTTGATTACACTACTACGATATTCTAAAAAGTCAAGATAACAAGGTCCATACACCATCGATGCATCCTCCTCAAAGGAATATACATCTTGTGGCCATTGATTTAGATTCTTTCCTCTTTGGTTTAAGAATATCGTAAATTGCTCCTTCGTTAAATCACTAAAATCAGCATATTGATTATCATATCTTGTTCGGTCCATAATAACACCATCCACTTGATAATGATCCAATACTTCACGAACTCTTAATAACTCAAATTGCTGAACTTCTGGATTCGATGGATTCACATAACAGAGCATACAATTTCTCTTTGTATCCAAAACCGAGGTAGGGACTCCACCATCCTCTGGTACTGATAATACTTCTGCCCAATCTCTATGCCCTCCCTTAATATCAATTGCGAAATCATTCGTAGATAAATTTCCTTCCACGAAGAAATTAAAGCTTGCATATACCTTAAGATCATACTGATGTGCAACCTTGATGAATTCTTCTAAGAAATCAAGGTCCATTTGAATCTGCTTTTTCGGATTCACAGAAGCTGTCATATAAGGTACCTGTGTTCTAGTTGCTTTGAGATACGAGGCATACCCTTCTACACCCTTAACATCCAATGCAAACGCTGTAATCCCAGCATTCTTAGCAGTTTGGATTAGAAGCTTAATCTTCTCCACGGAATTCGTAACGTTGGCATTTACATACTGCTCAGCCCACATAATCACTTCTTTTTTCTGATTGGTTTCCTCTTTTGCAAAGATAATGTGTGAGGATTTGGTATGGGAAAGTTCCTTATCATCCTCGATTAAGGAACAATCAATATAATTGGCACCCAATTGTAATGGTACACCTACTTCAAAGGAATCAGAATCCTTTAGTGCAACCTTCTTCGTATGTTGCGTTATTCCATTACCATATAGAATCAGTAGTTCATAGGTTTTATCTGTTTGTCTTGCATGAATACAGCCCTTTATTATAAATTCACTTAAGGTAACTGTCGCATATTCCTTTGATTCAAGAGTGAGAAAAGCCATAGACTGGTCCACATATTGTTTGATTGACTGCAAAAGTGTATCCCATTCTACATAATTCACTCCAATTTTAAATCGAATGACATCTCCTTTTTTGAACTTACGATGGATGTCCTCTAGGGTAAGCATTTGAAAAACTACAACTGCGCTCACATTTCTTAATTCGGTAGCTAAATTAGTAACCAAATCTACACCAATGACGCTTCTCTTTTCATCCAGGCATACAGCAACTGCATCTTGATTGACTTTAGTAGCAATTGTCATGAATTCTTTGGTAAATAAACTAACGGCTGATTTGCTATGTATCGGATTAATTACATCAATCGCTAGGTTCTCCCCATGACTAGTAAAATCGTAGACAAATGCAGTCTCTAAAGATAACCCTTTCATATGTATTTCTTCGTTCTTCATTTCCACCTCACAAACCTTGCTGATTAGCAATTCTTTAATGTCGTAATGTCAACGGTGTCATAGATAAAGTAATCAAAACTATCCTTTGCCGCTTGATACCCTTCCTTGGATCGAATCGTCCAAGCAAACATCGTCACTTTATATAATTTCCTACATAATACTACGGATAACATATTCTTTTCTTGATAGTTATAAGCAATAAAATCTGGCTTTGTTAAAAAGTTCCATAATAAGTTCTGCCAACAAAAATACTTGAATTTATTTCCAGGTTCCTTCCCTCGAATAAAATTAGCTGACAGTTGACCACGCAATACGTTCGGACGATTTTTCTTAAACCAACGTAAGGCTTTTGGGTGAAAGGATTCCATGCAATATACTCCCAAATAGTGATCTAGCACCTGCATTGCAAGTTCATTGACCTCACTATTCTTATCATACATCTTTATTTCAACTATGACAGGAACTCTTCCTGCAATCATGCTCATTACAGCTTCTAATTTGGGAATGTGCTCTTGACTTTGTAACAAAGGAAATTGACTTAATTCTTCATACGTACATTCACTGACTGTTTTCTCCTTACCACACATACGCTTTAATGTTGCATCATGAAATACAACTGGTATTCCATCCTTTGTGATTTGCACATCCAATTCAATACCTAATCCTTTTGCAATTGCAGCTTCAAATGCAGGCAATGAATTTTCTGGACGCTTGAAGGAGTTATTATCATGCAATCCACGATGTGCATAAAATCGACACTCAAATGATGTGAAATCAGATTTTCTTGCACCACGTGGACAAATTGCAATCAAATAAAGCCCAATCAGGATTACGAATGAAAGCAATACATAAATGATTGGTATCATTCGTTGGACTCCTTTTCTTTTAAAGAACCTTGTTTGAAATCGATTCTGTTGTTTTCGATTTATTCAATTTTGACTGTTTATAGTGCTTAGTAAAATATTGCAGATATAAAATATCTAAAATATAAAGCTGAACCATAGAGGTCGAGGATGCTCCTCCTTCTAATGGCCCTTCATTGGAACCACAACCAATCACAACATCCGATAAGGTTGCCAAATGTGAATTGACGTAACGTGTAATGCATACTACCTTACACCCATTAGCTCTTGCTATGTTAGCAAGCTCGATGGAATCCTTCGTGGATCCAGAATAAGAAAAAATAACGGCCAAATCATTGTGATCTAAAAGTGCAGCACTCATAAATTGCATATGACAATCTGCGATATACTCTACATTAGGTAAGATTCTCATGAACTTCATCTTCGCTTCTAGTGCAATGACACCAGACGATCCCATACCAAAAAACTGAATTCTTTTTGAGGAAGCAATCAGATCAACTACTTTTGTCACTGCATCAAAATTAAGTCCTTCAAAGGTCTCTGTCAATGCAGCAATGTCAGCTGTCAACGCTTTTTTACATATGGTCTGTATATCATCCTCCTGACATACATTTCCTGAAATAGTATAGTCTGACCCAGTTTTTAAAGCAAGGTCCTGTGCAAGAAACATCTTGAACTCCTGATAGCCATTTAATTTTAAGGCTTTACAAAAACGAAATACGGTCGTATCACCAACCCCACATATTTCTGCCAAATCTGTAATTGATGTATACAATACTTTTTCAGGACTTTCAAATACGAAATCTGCTACAATTTTCTCTGATTTTGTGAATTTTGGATATGATGATTCAATTCTTGAAAATATTCCCTCTGCCATAAATACCTCCCTTTATTTTATTGCTTCCACATAACGCTTAGTGATTTCCATTGGTCTAGTAATCGCAGTCCCAATCACTGCTGCATAAACCTTACAATCAAACGCTTGTTTTAACTGTTCAGGTGACCAGATCCCTCCCTCGGCAATCACTGGTATGGTTAATGTTTCGCTTAATTTCTTTAGTAGATTATAGTCAGGAATCTCAATCTGACTTGTGTCTTTTGTGTAACCTCGTAGGGTTGTTCCAACAAGATCAAAGCCAAGCTCCTCGGCATGCTGTGCATCCTCATAGCAAGAGCAATCCGCCATAAATAACTGTTCTGGATATTTCTTACGAATTGTTTGAACGAACTCCTCCAAGGATATGTTATTGGGTCGAAGACGATTGGTCGCATCCACAGCCACAATATCGGCTTTGGCAGCAACAATTGCATCCACCGCTTCATAAGTAGGTGTGATGTAGACCTCACTATCTGCAAATACTTGTTTGTATAGCCCAATGATTGGTAAGTCCACTACCTTTTTTATTTCTATAATGTCTTCTGGTGTATTAGCTCGAATCCCTACGGCTCCACCTAAGAATGCCGCATGAGCCATTCGAGACATGATATACGAACTATACAGTGGCTCTGTCTCTAATGCTTGACAGGACACAATCAGTCCGCCCTTTATTTTATTAAGTACCTCATTGTACTGTTTCATGATAAGCCTCCCAAGATTTTATCGATATGATACCAGGATTTCAGTTTCAAACATTCGACGCCATGGCATCGAAACACTGTTAATTTGAATGTGATCCTTGATTGAACTTAGCCTGTTATTCGCAAACTCCAATAGCTGTTCTTTGACAAGCTCACTCACCACACCTTGTTTTTCTTTGATATCGAAGTAATTCATATGGATTTCTGATAGCTTTTTCTCGGTTATTTCTTTTCGAATCAATGCACAATAACCCGCATCCTCAAGGTAACGTAACAGTAAAAATTCTCTATGTGATAAATGATCACCTTGATAGAGGTACTTAACTCCTTGGGCGATGGCTGTTCCAATGGTATTCGAGGAAGTATTCCAGCCAGCATATCCCGCTACCTTTAATAATAACTCTTTTCTATCTAAAATTGCAATTAGTTCTAATTCTCCACCATTTGCGTATGCATTATCTCCAATGGTTACAGGAATTCCTAGCTTAATGTATTGTTCCATTGCATAGACAAACTCTGCAAGATTGCGCTCTACCTCATAATCAGAATTCTTTACTGGTTGCAGGGAAGCCTCTTTCATCATGGATGCTGGTGCACTCAGTGCTAAAATTAAATCTGCATCTGATTCACTTGCTACCATTAGACATCCTGCTGCCATCAGATGATACTTGACCGTTTCACCTAATGGTCGATCTTCATAGCTAGGTATAAGAAAGGGTGCTTTAATCGAAGCATATTTAACGTATACCTTTGGAGTTTTTTCCTCCAATTCATTCATCGCTCTTGCAATCAAAGTGAGACCAATTTCATCGGCACCTGGATATACGTAAACGCTTTCTGTTAATCCATACTCAGTAATCTTATTACGAACCTTTTGCTGATCCATTGCTGTATAGCCATAAGGAGCCGAGTCATCCTGTGGAATAATTAGAAAATCAATGACCTTTTCTTTTGCAAGCTTTAATACTTCTAGATTTTGTTCCAAATTAAAGTTTCTGCGATTGCAATAATCTTGCAAAGCTTCTTCTGGTATTTGCTTGAATAGGTAATCCTTGGTTTCTTGATCAAGGATGCCTAATTGTTCTTTGTGAAGCAAAGCTCCTAATTTGTGAATCTCACTGCCACATTGACCATAATAATCTGGTTCTTCATCGTCAGAGGAGTAGCTTGGACAACGCATAATACATTGAAATGCATAGATTTTTAATTTTGGATTTTGCTCCTTAAGCGTTTGCAACAGCATCAGCTGTCTTCTCACATCCTCTTTGCTTTTGTAATGAAGTCTAGAAGGGATGAGTCCACCGTATAATAAGGTATCCATAGCAATCACTGCATAATCAGCATCTGTGCATTCTCTTTTTAGAAAGCTTGCTAATTGCTCAACGTCAGCTGCTTGCTTCTTATCTCCAAGCACCTTTGGCTTTACAATGCGAAAATCCTCACTATCAAACAATAACGAAGGAAAATTATAATTACATGGCCTCTCATCCAAAGGTATAAATACAACTTTAGCCTTTGTCATTCTACACCTCCATTTTGCTGAAATCCCAATGAAGCTGGACTCCTTCTTTCTCAAGAAGTTGCTGAAAAGCTAAGATATGATGTTCTAAAAGCTCTAGTAAGGTAATATTGTGATTGATACAATAGGCTGCCATATAGCCAGCCACTTCTCCAACATTCCATTCCACAGGGTGTAGACGATAACAGCCACTGGTAAGATGAGTGCTTCCAATATTTTTACATGCTGGAATCAGATTCTTCAGCCTCTTAGGAATCATTGCAGACATTGGTATCTCAAAAGGATGGGTGGCATCGTATAAAAACGTATGTGATTTCGTTGTCATATGAATATCTATTGCATAATGTCCTACTCCAACCGAATCCTTGCATCGTGGTGGAAGTGGATTTGATTTTTTACTAACATCTTGCTCACAGATGGTCTTTTGTGCTACGATTCTTCTAGACTCTCGGATGTAGGCTGCCTTTGCAAGTCCATCCTCAGTTCCCATAATGTCTGGACGAAGCTTTACTGGATACCCCTTTCCCCCATCTTTTCTTGGAGCATCGTTTTGTAGCCAGTAGACCGCACACAAGGTCTGCTGTCTTGCTAATTCTAGATTCTTAGCTGCATCTTTATCTTCGTAAACATTCCCAAGTGCAAAATCATTCTGTGGCCAGTTAAATAGCGTAACCTCTTTTCTTCCATCGGTATAATTTGCAGTATCAATGATTCTACGATAACTCCATAATCCAAGTGGCTTTTCTACTAATTCATCATCAAACATAGCCATCTCACCTTTTTTCTGTGTATCTGCATCCGCCATAAACCAGCTAAGTAATTTGTTGTCATCATATGGAACTCCAAGATTAGCAAAGTAATCATAAAGCTCTGGTTTTTCTATTTTATAATCACCCTCAGGATTTAATTCCAAGGCTGCAACCCAGGTGATTGGTTGCATATCATATGGATCAGCAACCTCTGGTGCGTGAAGCTCCTTCGTTTCTGCTTTGCTTTCAGCTCCAGTTCTATATTCTGCTCCAACAATTGGTAGTAGATCCCCACAATCTGTTGCATCTAAGAAATAATCCGCTTGAATCTGAGTTTCAACCTGTGTCTTAATATTTTTTACCCTAATACTTTGAATGGTATCATTCTTTACTTCACTTGCAACTGCAACCGTATGATATTCAATTACAAGATGACCACTCTTAATGTACGGCTCTAACATATGATTTAGGATTTCTAAGGCGACCTTAGGCTCATGTGCCAAACGACTCACCCAGGAATTTCCTGGACAAAAGCATTCCTTTAAACGAACCTCCTCCTTGAACTCTGGAATACTACGATAGTAGTCTCTTACTGCTTTTCTATAATCAAGATAACGTTTGGTAGCTCCAAACTGTTCAATCCAACGATGCTCATCTGGTGGAACCGCTTGGGTCGTTAGCTGTCCTCCGATCCAATCTGTCTCTTCACACAGATATACTTTTTTGCCAAGCTTTGCTGCACTGATAGCGGCTTGAACTCCACCTAAGCTCCCTCCAATAATTGCTACCTCATATTTCATTCTTTTGTCTCCTTTCCTTTCTCTTTAGCCCTTTACTGCCCCAGCAGAAACATCATTCTTCAAATACTTGAAGATAAATGGATATGCAATAGCAATTGGTACAATTGACATTAATACATAACTCATCTTAATTCCATCCCAATAGGTTAATAGTGTTGGATTATTCATTGCTATCTCCATTGGGTTTTGACCTAAGAAGTTTTTAATATACATTGGTACTGGATAGATACTTTGATTCGTTGTTACATACAGAATGGAATTGTTAATATTATTCCAATAAGTAATTGCAGTAAAGAAGGATACCGTTGCGATCATTGGAGAAGCAATTGGTACAATAATTTTGAATAAAATACTGAAGTTACTTGCACCATCTAACTTTGCGGACTCTTCTAGTTCTGCAGGTATACTTTCATAAAAACCTTTTAATAACAATAGATAATAAACCATAACAACCGATGGTAAAATCAATGCCCAAATCGTATCGATCAAGCCCAATGCATTAACTAATAGGATGTTAGGAGCGATTCCACCAGAGAACAACATTACAATCATAAAAAACATCATCATCGTTTTACGCAGTGGCATATAAGGCTTTGATAATGGATAAGCTGCCATTGCCATCGATAACACTGAGATTAGCGTCCCTGCCAAAGTAATAAAGATAGAATTTCCAAAGGAACGAATAAATTTTCCATCCGCAAGTACATACTTCAATGCAAACCAGTCAATGTTCTTTGGAACAACATTCACAATTTGTCCTGGTGCGGAAAGTGCATTTGCAAATACATTCAAAAATGGCACCACGAAGAATACAATCAGCAATGTAGCGATTGCTTTTGCAAATAATTGGAACACATTTTCATCATTATAACGACGAGTTACATTTGGTAATTTAAAGATACATATATAACGTAATGGTAATAAGACTGGTACAAAGAAGGAGGTTGGAACAATGATAATGGAGCCAATCAGATAAAGGAATTCCGCTTTATCAAACTTCAAGTATTCTGCCAATTTATGATTTCCTTCTATGTTCACAATTCGAATCACTTGTTCTACTGCCATCACTACAAAAAGTGCTGCAAAGATTAAGTTTAGTACGGATTCCGTTGATTTGCTTAATCTAGCATCTAAAGTTTCTGTGAATAAAATACCAATCGATATCATGAGACAAGCTAACATGATTCGACGAATCCAATGAAAGCGTTTCTCCTCTTTTGTTAGAGAAACTTTTTTTCTTTGTTTTGTCATCTTTCTCCTCCTACCATATTCCGCGGTTGAAGAACTTTTTAGAAAAGAAGTTCCCGCCAACTACTAATATTAAAGCTACTACGGAGTTAAAGAAACCAACTGCAGTAGAAAGTGCATATTGTGGAATCAACGCTGCTTCACGAACCAAACGGTAAGTGTAAGTACCTAGGATATCTCCCGATTCCTGAATGTATGGAGAATAGAATACGAATATTTGTTCAAAACCAGCATTCATAATAGCTCCAATTCTAAGAATCAGCATAACAGCAATTACTGGCATAATCCCTGGAAGTGTTACATAACGTATCTGCTGCCATTTACTAGCACCATCAATTTTGGCTGCTTCTACTTGATTACGATCAAGTGCGGTAATAGCGGCTATGTATGTGATCGTACTCCAACCAATATCCTTCCAAGCTGAGGTGGTTACGAGTACAGAGCGAAACGTCTCATTGCTGGTTGTAAAGGGTACACGTTCGTGACCGAAGAAACTTAAGAAGTTGTTGACTAAACCAGTATCCTTATTTAATAATGCAATAAAGATACCGCCAATTGTTGCCCAGGATAAGAAGTAAGGAATGTACATCGCAACCTGAAGTGATTTTTTAACCACTCTTCCTTTCATCTCATTCATAATAATTGCAAGTGCAATTGGCATCGGGAAGATAATAACAATCTTTAACGTACTAATAATCAACGTATTCACTAATGCATCGATTACTTCTTTTTTCGAAAAGATCTTGATAAAGTTCTTTAATCCAACCCAATCTGCATCTAAGATTCCTTGAATTGCGGAAGAACTTCCAAGCAAATTAGGATTTTCCTTAAAGGCCATAATCAAACCTGCCATTGGGATATAGGAAAATAGTATGGCAAAAACGACAGCAGGTATATAGAAAATAAAGAGATTTCCGTGCTGTTTCATCTGGCTCTTAAAACTTACCTTTCCGATGTTTTTATTCCTTTTTTTCAAGTTTTCAACCTCCTTAAGTTCCATCACCAGAATACGCAAAGGTCAACTCTTCGTTTGACACTTGCATATTCAGGTGATGCCTATCTTTCTATTAGGCTGTCACATGAAGTTATTCATGTGACAGCCTTTTCTTTACTTACAATCCGTAAAGAACTATTATCTAGGCTTTACTGCATTGAAAGTATCCTTTGCAGCCCAAGACTGATACCAGCCATTTACAGACTCTGTAATTGTCTTTCCTTCATATTCCACCCATTTAGACTGAATTGCAGCGAGATCAAAAGCAACTCCTGACTGGTACATACTTGTCACAATTGCGTTCTTAACTTCTGTATTAGCTGCATTGTAATATGTATCATATGCTTCGTTTGGTGGCATTACAGTAATTGGATTCTGAACACCGGTACTTGCAATGTTATAGTTGATCATGCTAAACATTTTATCCTGTGCAGCTGTCTTTCTAGTACGGCATAACCAATATTTTGCATAATCAGCTTCTCTTACACCATCTACGAATTTATCAGAAAGTCCTTGTTCATCATTGAATGCTGGAAGAATTGGATAATACTCGCCATTCTCTACTGTAAAGGTCTGACCCTCAGTACCAAGCACTAATTTTAAGAAGAAATCTGCTTCTAATTTCTTATCTGCAAAATCAATCACTGCTGCTGCTTGCTCAGCTGTTGTATAATTAGGAATAACTGTATAATAAGCATACCCTTCGGTTGCATATACTCTTACCTTACTAGCATCACCTTTGGCATCGTCTGGAACTAATGCTTGAATGTACCCAATGGTTTCATCGGTATAGGTAGATAAGTCCTCACCTTCTTTTGCAAATGTTGTTTCGATTGCATAAGCATTCCAATGAGCAATTCGACCTGCTCCTGCTGTTCTAGATTGAAGCGCTTTTACTGCACCAGCATCATTGCTTGTTGCTTGATACATAATCAATCCGCTGTCATATAAGTCTTCCATATATGCTGCGTAATCAGCAAACCCTGGTTGATCTACTACATAGGTAAGAGTTCCATTTACATCTGCCCAATCCTGATAGATACCAAAGGCTGGTAAGATATTCTCTAAGAAAACACCATTCGTATCCACAGCCATTGCATAACCACCTTCTGGAACCTTGGTTGCGAAGTATTGTAGCATTGTTTTATAATCCGATAATGTCATGGAATATCCATTTTCTTCGGATGGTACTGGAATTGTTGCCGTAGGGTTTGCTGTATTGTATTCATTCAACCAATCAACACGGTAGCTGATACCAACTGAGTTACTAGCAAATGCATTCTTTTGAGGAATCGCATAAATTTCTCCATTTTTAGAAGCTGTTTCCCAACCAAATTCAGAAATTTGTTCCTTTAAATTCGTAGAAGCATTTACATATTCCGTAATTGGTAATAATGCATCCATTGCGAGCAAGGTATAAAATTGATCTTTACTAACCTTCACTGCTTGATAGTCTTGCTTTAACATGAAGATATTTGTAATTGCAGTTTGCATATCGGTAGCATCTGCTGGTGATTGAGTGTAAGTTACCTTATATCCTGTATGATCTTCTACAAGCTTTGCTAATGGTGATGCATTGAATTCCTCATCCGTGATACCAGCTGCAAGATTGTAGTAATTAAATTGATCTACCTTATCAAAATCTGCTAATGTCTTATCCGTAGTTTCTTCCACAGGAGCTGTTGTTGCTTCTTGATTCGTAGCTGCCTCTTTCGTTGGAGTTGTGTTTGTCTCTGCTGTCTTCTCTGTACTCTTAGCGCAGCCTGCCAACGATAATACGAATGCACTCGCTAAAACCAATGATAAAACCTTTGTTAACTTTTTGCTTCTCATGTAATTACCCTCCTTAAGTTAATGTACCTTTACATTTTTTACCCCATCCTGTGTTATCCAATCACAGCTGGTGATACAATATTACTCCATAAATTATAGTTTACATTGCTTGCCTCCGTTTCGTCATAATAAGCAAACGGAAGTCTCTCTCCTTCCAACTCCTCTACTTGTTCAATACCTCCTTCCAACCATTGTTCCAGTCGCTCTTTTGTAAATAAAAGTCTCTCTTTTACACCACCGAGCCGTATCAATTGTATTTCAAAGCCAAAGGGTTTTTGTTCCCTTTGCCACTGATACCAAAATTTCTTTTGAAATTGTTCCAGTGAAGTTAACACTTCTGGTATGGTTTTAGAAACAATCTCTTTCATCTTCTGTTTCTCCTTATTCTTATAAGCTTGTTCAATCCTCACACCAAGGTCTGCTTTCTTACTTAAGACCACACAAAGACTTTGTAGTGTTTCAAACAAATAAGAGAATGAGGTATCTTTACTAATCACCACTTCTAATTCCTTTGCTTTTTGTTCATACTGTGCTTTGACATCGTTTGTTACTAAGGAATCAAAGGTACCAAGCAATACATCGTTATAAAGTAAATACTTGCATGCATTGGAATGGCAGTGTTGTAAGCTTTTAAATATCTGATTTGGAGCATCCATTAACATAAATTCATCAAAGGTAAGACCTGTTAATACCTTAAAATCCCTGTTGCGTCGTGCCCTTTCTTCTTTGGTTGTTGGATTCATTGGAACCTGTCGGTACGCTGAATCCGCATACTGATATAAACATGGTAGCACTGAAAAGTTACTTGCCTCAGCTCCATTATCTCCCCAACAGGTCACTATAAAGTTAGTGATCTTATGGTCGATACAAGCTTTGATGGATTGCTCTCCAGCTTTTAAGCTATAGCCATTCTCCGGAGCAAATCCAGTCCACTTCCAAGCACCAGCTGCAAATCCAATCGATTCTGACATATGTCGATGCATCTTAAGATTTTCACTATAATGCTTGTAATCCATCGAATAATAGTCCCAATAGACAAGCTGAACTCCCTTTGGTATTAATTCAAATAATTCGGAATTGATTTGATCTTTGGTTAGTTCATATTCTCCATTTGATAATAACCGAAAAAACATATCACTCCACATCATTGGTTCAAACTGATACTTATGTAATATCTCAAGAACACGATTCAGATGTTTGGTCATTAGTTGAAATCGTTCTTGATATCCATGCTTATCTAAGTACTTTCCTAAACCAAGCATATGTGCTTCATCCATTCCGATGTTGATTTTCCTACAGGAGAAGGCATCTGCAACCGATGCAATCAAATGTTCTAAGAATTCATAGGTTGCTTCCTCTTCTACAAGGAGAATATCATTCACATCAATGATTGGTTGATATCGGTCATATCTTGTGATTTGATTGATGTGTGCCAAGGTTTGAATACAAGGGACTAATTCCATACCAAAGATATTTAGATACGAATCAATTTCTTGTATCTCTTCTTTGGTATAAGCACCTCTCATATAGCCAAAATAAGGTTCTTTTTTTACCTGTATCGTATCCTCTGTGTATAATTGCAACGAATGATAACCACATGCTGCTAAATACCGTATGTATTCCTTAAGTGCCTCCTTGGTCATGACTGCATTGCGTGAACAATCGACCATCACCTGAAGCTGTTCAAACGAACAAGCTTCCTGATACTCATATTCTTGTTGATCTTCCATACTAAGCATTCGATACCAGGCTCTTGAGAATTCATGGTCTTTTCCATAAGTAAGAATTCGTTTACCGTCCTTTTTCGTAAGCGTTATTCCTTGCCCTATCTTATTTATTTCAACCACTTCACCCGTTTGGCTTATCTTAAAATCTAGAATGTTATGTAATTCGTTTAGTATCGGAAGGACTTTTTCTTCTTGTGTTACGATTTGATATGTTTGCATTCAACACCCCTTTCTTATAGTTGTAAGATTTCCTTTATGACAGGAATTAAGTTTTCAGCCATAAAGTAAAATCCCAAATCGGTTGGATGTATGACATCAACAGTAAATTCCTGATATTGTTCTGGAAATAAATCTTTCCCATTCATAAAATATAGGTTGTGATCTGCTGACTTTTGTTTTTCAACGATCTCACGCTGAAATTCTCTTAGGCTCGTTCGTAACTCCTTGGTTTTTGCATCATAGTCGTCTAAAACATATGGGATTCTTGACAGAATAAGGATTGGAGTTGTCGGATGTACTTGGCGAATTCGCTTAAGAAATCCTTCTAGAGAAGCAATCATTCTACCGTTAGTTCCTGAGTTTGCTTCATAATCAATCACATACATCAAAGGGTCACTTACTTGAGCTAACATATTTGCTACTTCATATTCTCCTAATCCATTCCCTGAGAAACCAAAATTAAGATGTTCTACATTCAATCTTCGACTTAGGATATTCGTATAAGCCATCCCAGGTCTACTAGCACAACCACCTTGAGTTATGCTGGTTCCATAAAAGACAAGCTGACCTTTTCTTGCATAAGGAGAAGGGGGTCTAATCACCGCATCAGAATCAATCCCAATCTCTAATCGAACCACATTACTATATAATGGTAGGTTAATAACAAACTCATGTACGTCAGAAGCATTTTTTTGCTGCAAAGCATGAATGATTTTGGGTTCTATGATCTCACATTGATATTCTTTCGTTTTACTATCAAATCTTGTTATCCCAAAAAATGTTAAATCATCTTTCGTAGTTCCAACGTAGCAATCAAATCCACATTGTCCTACCGGTGTCATATTTGCCATATTAGGTTCAGTGAAAAGCGTTGCACGGATTACAACACGTTTGGTGTCCGACCGAAACGATATCTGTCCACCAGCTGTGTGATCACCAAGCTCAATTAAGCATGGATTCACTTTATGTAATAGTTCTCGTTTCTCCTTTGGTATGCGACTATAGGAACGTTCCTGGTCAAATGCCATTAAGCCTGATACAAAAAATCCACCATCAGCAACATTATAAAAGCGAAGGTTTTCTTCTGCCTGTATCGAATTTTCCATCATATTACGATCTAGATGTTTTATCTTCTCCATAAGTCTCCCTTCGATTTTCTGAAAAATTTTTTTGGATATTTTTTTCAGTTTTTATCGTTTCGGTGAAAATATTTTTCATTTAACCTTATTTTACGTGCATAATGACGGAAAGTCAAGAGTTATTTTTCAATTTTATTATGCAATTTTATTTTTACTACTTGTAAATAAAAAATATTTTTATTTTTTTCTTGCCTAAGTAACTTTAGATGATATAATAGAATCATGACAAATATCCATAAATTACAAACCTTTTACGGAGGATATCAAATGAATTTCTTAACTCTTGATGTTGGTGGTACAGCGATCAAATCTGCTTTTTTTCAAAATAATGAACTTCTATTTTCTAATGTATGTCCATCCGAAGCCAAAAGTGGTGGAAACAGAGTATTTGAGGTAATATGTGGCATCATTGATGAGACATTGCGTCAAAATCTTGTGGATGGCATCGGAATCAGCACTGCTGGTCAAGTGGATTCTTCCAAAGGCATCATTGTATATGCCAACGAGAATATCCCCAACTATACTGGGATGCAGCTTAAAAAAATGCTTGAGAACCGATATGATATCCCTACTATCATAGAAAATGATGTCAATGCTGCTGCTCTTGGTGAAGCCTTCTACGGTGCAGGAAAAAAAGAAAGCGATTTTCTATGTCTAACCTTTGGAACTGGCATCGGTGGGGCAATTATCTTAAATCAACATTTATATAAAGGATCTTCTGGTTACGCTGCCGAAATGGGACATATGATAACTCACCCTGGTGGATTACGCTGTGGCTGTAACAATCGAGGTTGCTATGAGCAATATGCTTCTACGACGGCATTGGTAAGAATGGCAACTAAGGTAAATCCTAGTTATTACAATGGAAGAGCAATTTTTGAGGCACTAGAACGCAACGAAGAAGCTGCAAAAAACGTCATAGATGCCTGGATCCATGAGATCAGCTATGGAATTATCAACTTAATCTACATATTTAATCCTTCCTGCATCGTACTTGGAGGAGGTATTATGGCTCAACCATACATCCTTACAAAACTACAAGAAATCGTTTTGGAACAGACAGTTTCAACCTTCCACAATGTTACCCTCTGCTCAGCAAAGCTTGGGAACCTTGCTGGAGTCTACGGAATGAAGCATCTGTTAGAAACAAGTTTGGAATAAAAAAAGACTCAAAGTAGTATGACGTCTCTACTTTGAGCCTCTTTATTCATGACAAGTGAGACAGCTTGCTGGCTCATCTTGTATGAACTTAATCTATAAATTCACCATTTATCATTACTTTTTCTAACATAAAATCATCGGATATTAGGAGCAAATCCGCACTTCTGCCAATTTCAATCAAGCCAATCTTATCCTCACAGCGAACTGCTTTGGCTGGCCGATAAGTAGCACTTAAAATTGCTTCCTCTTCTGGTACACCAAACTCCATTGCTAATTTCACTCCATCAAAAAGTGTAATCGTAGATCCTGCTAAGGTTCCATCTCTTAAAAACGCCTTCTTATCCTTCACTTCAATCGGTAATCCACCTGCTGTATAAAAACCGTCTGGTAATCCAGTTGGATTGATGGAGTCAGAAATCAAGAGCATTTGCTCTGGCATTGCACGAAACATCAAATGAATGACTGCTGGGTGAATATGAATTCCATCACAGATAATCTCAGAATTCAATTTAAATTCACTGGCAGCACCAATCAAGCCAGGTTCACGATGATTCATTGGTAGCATCGCATTAAATAGATGAGTAACATGAGTTGCACCTGCCTCTACCGCTTTTTTTGCTTGTTCAAAGGTACAAGAGGTATGTGCCAGAGAGATTGTGTAATCCTCTACGTTTGCCTTAATAAATTCCAAAGCACCATCTAGGGTCGGATCGATGTCAATTAAACGGATTGCTCCTTGACTTCGTTGTTGAAAATCATCTAAGAAACTCTGAGAAACCTCACGCAGATGATTCTCATCGTGAGCACCCTTTTTGGATGCCCCAAAGAAAGGGCCTTCCATATTAATCCCTTGAATCTTCGCTTCTTTCAAATGCTTTGTGGCTTGATTTTGGATTGCAGTTGCTATCTTTGTCATAGCATTACGATACATTTCTTCTTCGTTTGTCATAGTTGTTGCAAGTACAGAGGTAACACCATGCTTTGCATAGAATTTACACATTTCATGAATTTCCTCTACTGTCGAAACGGAAAAGTCATAAGACAAACATCCATGGGTATGTATATCAAACAAACCTGGTATTATTTTTTTTCCACTACAGTCCAAATAAGGTCCAATCATTTCTGGCTGTATATCTCGAATTTTACCATCCTCGATCTTTAGATCCATCTTCTGATAGCTTCCATCTAAAAAAACTAACGCATTTTTTAATATCATAAAATCACCTCGTTTCTGATTCAAAACAATAAACTACCGTTAAATCTGGATGAAGCTGAAGAATAGAGGCTGGACAATTTGGAGTCACAGGTCCATATAAGGCTTTATGAATAATTTCTTCTTTATCAGCTCCATATGCGATTAATAATATTTTCTTTGCTTGCATAATTGATTTGATTCCCATGGTAATTGCTTGCTTCGGAACCTCCTCAATACGTTCAAAAAACCTTGCATTCGCTTGAATTGTAGATTCTCCCAAGGTCACAATATGAGTTGTTTTTTCAAACGCATGACCTGGTTCGTTGAATCCAATATGACCATTATGTCCAATTCCTAGAAGCTGAAGATCAATTCCACCAAGCTCCTTGATCATTGCATCATAGTTCTCACACTCTAGTTCCATATCCTTAGCCTTCCCATTGGGAACATGAGTATTTTCCACTGGTATATTAACCTTCGAGAATAAATGCTCATTCATAAAATAGCGATAGCTTTGTTCACTGGATGCATCCAAACCAACATATTCATCTAAATTTACGCTTGTTATTTGAGAGAAATCGATATCTCCTTTGAGATACCACTCGACTAATTGCTTATATGTACCAATTGGTGTAGAACCTGTTGCAAGTCCAAGTACGCTGTTCGACTTCAATATGACTTGAGCGGAAATGATATTCGCAGCCTTTCGACTTAAATCTGCATAGTTTTTAGCTTCGATTAATTTCATAGGTCACTCCTTGAAAATTATTTTCAAAAACGGAAGATTTCATAAGTAAATAAAGAAAATATTTTTTATTTTATCTTTATTATACTAAGAAATGAGGAAAAATCAAGTTATTTTTGAAAATTATTTTCAGTTTATATAAGAAAGCGTTCTCCTCTCATTCAAAGTAACATTTTTATATTGAAAGCAAATCCTACAAACGAAGAATAGGATACGTAGTTTCCTTTGAATTAAAAAAGACACCCCTCCAGTTTTTCAACCTGGAGGTGGTGTCTTTTACATTCACTCTTTTATATTAATTCTATATTAACTTATTCTCCTTCAACCTTCAAATAAAGAGCAGCTTCTTCCACTACCTTCTCTTGCACATCGGAAGGAGCTTGTTCGTATCGACTAAACTCATAGGAATATTCGCCAATACCACCGGTCATGGAACGAAGATCTGTTGCATATCCAAAAGTCTCTGCCAATGGAATGTCAGCAATAATTTCTTGTTTTCCATTATGCAATGGATTCATACCAAGCACACGTCCTCTACGGCGATTCAAATCACCCATGATATCACCGGTAAATTTATCTGGTATGACAACCTTTAAGGATACGATTGGTTCCAAGAGAACTGGTCCAGCAGTAACAAAGCCTTGCTTGAATGCCATTATGGTTGCCATCTTAAAGGCCATTTCAGAAGAATCAACAGGATGATAGGAACCATCCACTAAAGTTGCTTTCAAACCAACGACTGGATAGCCAGCAAGAGGACCCTTTAGTACACTTTCGGCAATTCCTTTTTCCACCGCAGGGAAGAAGTTCTTAGGAACAACCCCACCAAAGATTTTTTCTTCAAATACATATGGAAGCTCCATATCCTCAGATGGCTCAAACTCAATATGAACATCTCCATACTGACCATGTCCACCTGATTGCTTCTTGTACTTGCCTTGAACACGTACCTTTTTACGTAATGTCTCACGATAAGGCACACGTGGTCTCATTATTTCTACGTCTACCTTATATCGACTTAACAGCTTACTAACAACCACTTCAAGCTGTTGTTCGCCAATTCCATAGAGTAAGGTCTGACGGTTTTCTTTGTCGTTAACCACACGTAAGGTCTGATCTTCTTCCATTAATTTAGCTAAGGCTTGAGATACCTTATCATCATCGCCCTTATTCTTAGTCTTAAATCTCTGATAAGCATAAGGGATTGGAAGTTTTGCTTTATCATAAATAATTGGATTCGCCTTCGTGGAAAGAGTATCTCCAGTTGCTGTATTGGACAACTTACCAATAGCACCAATATCACCAGCATAAAGCTCTTTTACTTCAATCTGTTCTTTTCCTCTTAATACGTACAAACGATTGAGTTTTTCTTCGGTATCCTTTTCAGCATTATAGATGACTGCGTCAGAAGTAAGAACGCCAGAGCATACCTTAATTAAAGAGAATTTACCGATGAAAGGATCGGCAATTGTCTTCCATACATAAGCTGTCATAGGCTTATTCGCATCATAATCTGCTGCAAAGGTCCCGTTTGTCTTCTGATTAATTCCTGTTAGAATTCCTTTGTTTGGTGAAGGGAAATACTTTTCAATTGCTTGTAATAACATAGTTGTCCCTTGTGCATGTAAGCCAGAGCCCATCAATACCGGAACTACGCTACAATCAATTACACTACTACGCAATGCGGTTGAAATCTCTTGTGCAGTAAACTCTTCTCCCTCAAAATATTTTTCCATCAGTTCTTCACTTGTTTCTGCAACAGCATCTAGCAAGGATTCACGATACTTGTTTACATATTCCTTGGAATATTCAGGGATCTCACATTCTACATAATCACTCATGGTTGTAAACTTACGTCCAGCCATCTTAACAACATTAACAAAGCCTACAAACTTCTCATTCTCACGAATTGGTGAATGGAATGGCGCAATCTTCTTTCCGTAAAGCTCATCTAAACGCTCTACCACCTGACGGAAACTTGCATTATCATCGTCCATATCTGTAACAAAGAAAAGCCTTGGTAACTTATACTTTTCACAGTAATCCCAAGCTTTCATTGTACCAATTTCCACACCAGTTTTTGCAGAAATAACAATTACTGCCGCATCACATGCATGAAGTGCTTCTTCAACTTCACCTACAAAATCAAAATAACCCGGAGTATCAATCAAGTTAATCTTTGTATCTTCCCAAATAACGGGTACGACTGTGGAGCTAATTGAAAATAAACGTTTGATCTCTTCTTTGTCGTAATCACTGATTGTATTACCTTCTTCTACTTTTCCCTGTCGGTTCGTAATTCCAGTAGTATACGCCAAAGCTTCCACTAAAGTAGTTTTTCCACAGCTACCATGTCCTAAAATAGCCACGTTACGAATCTTTTCATATTTGTAAGTTTCCATATTCCGTTGTCCTCCAATACATCATAGTCATCTGCTTTTCAGCATTTGCTGTAAAGGTCTCAACTTAGAAAAACCTTGTATACTTATTTTACTAAATATTCGTTAATTTTACAACACTTTTATGCAATTATCACAATATAATTTTTATCTATGTGTTTATTCTGCTCATAATTACTAATCTGACATATTATAAATCTTTTCAACTTAATTCAACAATAAATTAGATTATAATACTCTTCTCAGCCTATTTATAAACCTTTTTATTTTGCGTTAAACCGTTACGCTTTAAACCGTTACACTTTACATTAATAAAGTGTTGACATAAAAATTGAATTAAGGTACAATAACATTCAGAAATTTGTTAATACTAATATTACCAGGTTTGAACTTTACATAAAGCTCTTCCTGAGTTCCTGGAGGATAAACATGATTATAGTAATGAAACCAAATGCAAAGAAAGAATCCATTGATTATATTATGAATATTATAAAAGAGAAGGGCTTAGATGTTCATCTATCTACTGGTAAAGAAGTTACCATCATCGGGGTCGTTGGTGATAAATCCAAACTCTCCTGCAGTAATCTTGAGATTGCACCAGAGGTTGATCACATTCTCCCTGTCACAGAAACCTATAAATTAGCGAATAAAAAATTCCATCCAGAACCTACCATTGTAAAGGTAGGAAATACTACCATCGGAGGCTCCCATTTATGTATAATGTCTGGACCTTGTGCGGTAGAAAGTTTAGATCAAATATTGCAAACAGCAATGGCAATTAAGAAATCTGGTGCTACCATTCTACGTGGAGGAGCCTATAAACCAAGAACTAGTCCATATTCGTTCCAGGGCTTAGAAGAACAAGGCTTACAATATATGAAGGAAGCACGTGAAGCAACTGGATTACCTGTTGTATGTGAAGTAACTAGCCTTGCTGCAATCGAATCTGCAGTGAAATACGTAGATATGCTTCAAATAGGCGCACGTAATATGCAAAACTTTTATCTATTAAAAGAAGCTGGAAAGACTGGTCTTCCAGTATTACTAAAGCGAGGTCTTGCTGCTACGATTGATGATTGGTTGAATGCTTCTGAATATATCATCTCAGAAGGTAATCCTAATGTTGTTTTATGTGAACGAGGTATTCGGACCTTCGAAACTGCTACACGTAATACTTTAGATATTAGTGCTGTACCTGTCATCAAAGAAAAGAGCCATCTTCCAATTATCGTGGACCCTAGTCATGCAACAGGTGTTCGTAGCTATGTTACACCACTTGCGAAATGTGCAATTGCTGCAGGTGCAGATGGACTTATGATTGAAACTCATCCAAATCCAGCAACAGCACTCTCGGATGGCCCTCAGTCCTTGACTTTTCCTCAATTTGATGAACTTTGTCAACAATTACGTCCTTATGCTGAACTATCAGGTAAAAAGTTCTAGCGCAATCTTGTCCCCCTAAGTTGATTCCAATTTGGTTCTCTCGCTTAACATAATCAAAGAGGAATCAACTTATTCATTTCTGAAACGAAATAATACACTTTTTAAAGGAAGGAATTCAAATGGAAATTGGTTTTATCGGCTTTGGCTTAATTGGAGGCTCAATTGCAAGAGCTCTCAGACGAAATCAAAGAGAAGTACATAAGATTTGTGTTTATGATACAAAAGATTCTTTACTGCAATTAGAACAAGCTTACCTTGATCATGTCATAGATACGATTGTAGACGATTTTGAGGCTTCCTTTTCTCGATGCGATCTTATCTTTTTATGTGCCCCTGTACATATCAATGTAGATTATCTAACACGGCTCAGAGGAATCATACATCCAGATTGTATTATCACCGATGTTGGAAGTGTCAAATCACCAATGCACAAAAAAGTACAAGAATTAGACCTTTTAGAGAATTTTATTGGTGGTCATCCAATGGCAGGATCTGAAAAGTGTGGTTACCTCAACTCCACAGAAAAAATACTGGAGAATGCTTATTATATTTTGACACCAACCGAAAAAACCTCACAGGATAAAATTGATTTCATGAGTGATTTAGTAAAAGCGATGACAGCAATTCCTCTGCTTCTTTCGTATGAGGAGCATGATGCTATCACTGCTACGATCAGTCACGTTCCACATATCATTGCTGCTCAACTGGTTCATTTGGTTAAGAATAGTGATGATGATACAGAAAAGATGAAAACTCTAGCCGCTGGTGGATTTAAAGACATTACAAGAATTGCCTCCTCCTCTCCAGCTATGTGGCAAAGCATCTGTCTAACCAATGCGACTAGCATCAAAGAAAGCCTAACTACCTTTATTGATTCCCTTTCAAAAGTAGTTGAGGCAATTGACCATAAAGATTCTACTTATCTTCATCAGATGTTTGAAGAAGCAGGAATCTATCGTAGTTTAATTCCTAATAATAAAGGCTTAATCCATCGTTTCTATGAAGTCTATCTTGACATCACAGATGAACCAGGAGCCATCGCCATTATCGCAACCTTGCTTGGTAGTAATGGCATTAGTATAAAAAATATCGGTATTATTCATAATCGGGAGTTTGAAGAAGGTGTATTAAGAATTGAGCTTTATCATGAGGAAGCTTTACAAAGGACTTGTAAACTTCTAACATCACATAATTATACGATTTACGAGCGCAACTAGACAAAATCCGGAAAAAGTTTTTAAATGAAACGTAAGTCTTTTTGATCAACAAAACGATTGGAGTATGATAACATCATACCCCAATCGTTTTGCTTTCACTAAAAATTGTAATAATTATCCCTTACAGGTAGCGGTCAAATAAAGTACCACTTACTTGAAACGTACTATATTTACCATTCACACCATAGATGCGATTTGACGACAAAGCCGTAGTTACAGCGTTAGAAATATCGTTCGCTTTTGATGCAACACGGTCAGCATAAGAACCTGAGCCTTGGAATAAGGTTTTTAGATCATTCATATTGGCATTTGCAACTTTGGTCTCATCCACCGTCAACTTATTATCGGCTCCGATTAAAATACCTACTTTACTTAATAGGTTCTTATTTGCTTTTGTCGCTGATACCATGTAAGTTGTCTTACGTAGCACAGAATTCGTATCTGTATTGGCCGCTGCTTCTAGCGTCTTGTTATAAGCAGTTGCAAACTCTTTGATAGCACCTGCAATCTTATCCATATCGTAATCAGTCACTTCAGACGTTGCAAAAGTTGTTTCATCTGTTACCGTCTTAGTCACCTTTTCAAATAAAGATTTGCTTCCAGTTGCTGTTAACTTTTGCACTGCTGTTTTTAATTGGTCCGCAGCATTCTTAGTGGATACTAATTCCGCTTTTCCACTTGCAGAAGTTGTACCTTCTGTATTTGGTGTGGACTCACTGTTTTGCTTTTTATAATAAGCAGATAACAGTTTTTTATAACTTCCATTCTTTATGCTTGCGTAATCCCCAAGAATCGAACTCGAAGAACTCGAGGATGTGCTTGAAGTATTACCAAACAAACCAGAAGAAAAGTTATAATAATTCGTTGATATACTAGCCATTCGATATCCCTCCTTTGTTTATCGAATTAAAAACAAGACTATTGCGACTTCCATGTCTAGTCTAATTTGTTTTCAAAGCTTATATCGTCATTTACTGAATAAATGTTAATATTTATGCTAAAGCCATCAATGCTTTTGTTAAATTCTCTAATTTGTTACTTGCATCTTCAAAGCTATTGCCTTTCACACCAATGTAGAATTTAATCTTTGGCTCTGTTCCAGATGGACGAACACATACCCAAGCATCGTCCGTAAGATCAAAATAAAGCACATCCGATTTTGGTAATCCAGTAGCTAAGACTTCTCCTGTGATAAGATTCTGAATGGTATCCTTCGCATAATCACGGAATGCAAGTACTTGGTAATCACCTAAGGTCTTTGGTGGGTTGGTACGGAAGCTTTCCATCATTTGCTTAATCTTTTCTGCACCTTCTAAGCCCTTTAAAGTCATGGTCTGAAGGCCTTCTCTAAAGTAACCATATTTCTCATAGATCTTTAGCATCTGATCCCATAAAGTAAGACCTTTAGTAGAATAATAAGCTGCTGCTTCACACAATGTCATAACAGCACCAACAGCATCCTTATCCCTTGCATGGGTACCAACAAGACATCCATAGCTTTCTTCAAAACCAAACTCATAGGTTCCAGAATGAGTTTCTTCAAATAACTTGATTTGCTCACCAATGTACTTAAAGCCTGTAAGAACTTCGATCAAACGAATGTTATATGCTTGTGCTACCTTATCAGCCATATTCGTAGAAACGATCGTCTTAATCAAGGCTCCATCCTTTGCAAGGGTACCTAGTTCCTTCTTTTGACTTAAGAGATATTCACAGATTATCATACCTGACATATTACCTGTAAAAGATACATATTCTCCTGTGTTTGAATCCTTTGCATAAATTCCAAGACGATCTGCATCCGGATCAGTTGCACATACAATATCAGCATCCACTTTCTTAGCAAGTTCAAGAGCTAATTGAAATGCATTTGGATCTTCTGGATTTGGTGACTTCACCGAGCTAAAATTACCATCTGGCATCTCTTGTTCTGGTACTACATATACATGTTCAAAACCAATTTCCTCAAGGACACGACGAACTAAAACATTTCCAGTTCCATGAAGTGGAGTGTATACGATTTTTAGCTTCTTACCAACCTCTTTCACCAAATCAGGGTTAATTACAAGCTTCTTTAACTCCTCAATGTATTTGTCGTCCATCTCTTTACCGAGTTCATGATATAGGCCAGCTGCTATCGCATCTTCCTTCTTCATTGTCTTAACGGTATTGTAATCGGTAATTGAATTTACTTCATTAATGATAAGCTCATCCTTTGGATAAGTAATTTGAGCACCATCTTCCCAATAAACCTTATAACCATTGTATTCTGCTGGGTTATGGCTCGCTGTAATTACAATACCCGCTGTACATCCTAATTCCCGTAAAGCAAAGGATAGCTCTGGTGTAGGACGTAAGGAATCAAAACGATAGGCTTTAATCCCATTTGCACATAAACAAAGCGCTGCTTCTTCACTGAATTCTTGGGACATGTTTCTGCAGTCATAAGCAATTGCAACACCTTTTGCCTGTGCATTTTCTTTCTTAATAAAATTAGCGAGACCTTGAGTAGCTTTACGAACAGTATATAAATTCATACGATTGGTACCTGCACCTATAATTCCACGTAATCCACCAGTACCAAACTCAAGATCTTTATAAAAACGTTCTTTTATTTCCAATTCATTATCACGGATACTTAACAGTTCTGCTTTTGTTTTTTCATCAAAATATTCATCCTCACACCAAAATTGATACGTATCTAAATAACTCATTCATTTCCTCACTTTCTCACTACTATGTAGCAAACAACAAACTTAATCTAAATTAATAGCGGAGCCAAAGATATCACTTTTAAGCTCCGCTACATATTTTACCACAGGTCACTTTAATAATTCAAGGTTATTTCGAATTAATTCACATCTTTGAGCAACACAATCAACGGAGCGTAGAGGATCCTTAGGAGTATTGAATATATAATCTATTAATTTGTCGATCGTGGTAGTTGCTACATGCATTCTGGTATCCGAAGAAGCATAGTAGATATAGACCTCCCCATTCTCTCTTGCAATTGCTCCATTCGTAAATACCACATTACTTACGTCACCCACTCGCTCTTCTTTTCTTGGTCCAATTAACATACCAGAGGGTTCAGCAATTACCCTCCAAGGCTCCTCTAAATCAGTAGCGAACGCATAGATAACATACCGAAGTCCCGCAGCTGTGTTACGAACCCCGTGTGCAATGTGAAGAAATCCTTGGTCTGTCTTAATTGGGACTGCTCCTGCTCCATTCTTTGCTTCCGTTATAGTATGGTACTTTCTAGCACTTGTGATGATTTCTTCCTCTATGACCGCATTCGAAATATCCTCACAGAAACCAAATCCAATCCCACCACCTGAACCAGTATCGATAAAATCATCCATAGGTCTTGTATAAAAGGCATATCTGCCATTGATAAACTCTGGATGTAACACGACATTTCTCTGTTGTGGAGAACGAAGCGTTCTAAGATTAGGTAGACGTTCCCAGGTTTTAAGATCTTTAGTACGGACGATCCCAGCCGCTGCTATCGCTGCAGAAAGGTCATTACTTTTTGTATCCTTACTTTCTGAACAGAAAACACCATAGATAAACCCATCCTCATGCTTAGTTAGGCGCATGTCATATACATTCGTCTCTTCCTTACAAGTATCTGGAAGTAAGATTGGATAATCCCAAAAACGAAAGTTATCAATTCCATTGTCACTTTCTGCAACGCCAAAGAAGGATTTACGATCATTGCCTTCTATTCTTGCTACCAGATAGAACTTACCATTCAATTCAATCGCTCCGGAATTAAATACTGCATTCACCCCAAGACGTTCCATAAAGTAAGGATTTGTTTCAGTATTTAAATCGTATTTCCAAGTCAGGGGAATATGCTCTCTTGTTAATACTGGATATTCATAGCGATCAAAGATACCGTTATACTCCGTCGACTTGACATTTTTTCTGTTTAAAAGGTGATTTTGTTTTTCTAGCTCCTTATAATACATAGCATGTATCATTCGTATTCCCTCCTTATGATTTCAAAGCACATTCTACCATTGTGGTAAGGGCACTTCCATGGCTCCACAATCGGTTTTTTGCTGTATGGATTTCCATCCTTATCAACTTCCCAATACCATTCTGAGCCTTCTCTTGAATCTACCTGCTTGGTAAGGATGAATTGAAAAATATCTTGAGAAGCAATGAGATACTCTGTTCTACTTTGGTCCTTTTGGTAGCCATTCAAAAAGCCGACCACTGCTTCTGCCTGTACCCACCATATTCTTGAGGTATTCACTTCGTTATGTACACATTCATTTAAAAGAGAATGATCCTGATAAGCTACTTGATAAATCTGATTTGTGAGGTCTTTTGTAATCGGTGATAATTTCAATTGATATGCTTCATCTTCTAACACCTCTAACCCACGATCAACGAGCCAAGCCGTTTCGATGTCATGTCCATAAGAATGCATATCCAGGATGGAATTGTAATTTTCATCAAAGAATACTTCCTGGCGGTGTAGGTTTTTATGATAAATCTTATCCACAATCAGATCCAGCATCCAACAAAGTCTTTGTCTTACTCCTTGATTCTTTGTGACACGATAGCATTCCGTATACGCTTCAAACACATGAAGTAGTGTATTCATAGTCTTTGCTGCTATGACACCATTCTCAGATAATTTATCATTATTCACTGGTCTAAATTGGCGATCAAAGGCTTCCAAATATCCAACCTCATCTCTACATTTGGTCTCGATGAGATCAATCAAAATAAAGGCAAGATCAAGCGCTGATTCATCCTTTGTTACATCATAATAGGAACATAATGCATACACTGCAAATGCTTGATTGTACGTATGCTTTGTATCATCCGCTACTGTTCCATCATAATTTAATGCCCAAAAGATACCCCCATTTTCTTTGTCTATGCAATAAGATTTCATAAAATCATAGGCATGCTTTGCATACGATAATAAGCCTTCCTCTTGTAAGGTCAAATACGCATTTGAGTAAAACCATAAGATACGGCTATTTAGAATACAACCCTTCACTGCTTTTTTATCTACGGATAAGTCATAATTCATATATCCATAGAATCCACCATACACGTCATCCTTTAAACTGGACCAGAATGGAAGAATGGTTTCTCTAAGATGTCTTTTTGCTAATTCTTTCATAGTTACACTACAATTCATAAATTTACACCTCATAAGTCCTCATATTAAGTCTAGGGATGCAAATCTAATTTGCATCCCTTATCAAGTTTCTAAGCGGTAATAATAGAAGCTAGATAAAACTCACTAGCAAGAGGTTCCTTCGCCTCAAGAATTGTGATGGTTACGGTATGTGTTTTAAAAACACCATCCACCAAAAGATCCTGAAGTTCTAGCTTATCCCCCCAGTTTTCTGTAAAATTAGCATCTAGAATTCTTGCATTCTCTTCCTCAAAATCAACGACTGCTTTTGCAATTGGAGCAGGCTTATGTATGGATTGTCGATATTGGACCGAAATCATAGACCCAGTTACTTCAAAGGTAATCTTTTCTCCTACTTTACTCGCCTTCCAACCGTTACGAAACACATCTGTGATTTGTTTTTGTTCTACTTCATCTTTTACAAAGCCATCTAACCACGGTTTCACATTCGTTTGATTGTACCGAATGGAATTCTCATAATGATTCTTTGTATATGCCTTAGGAATCACATACTCAATTAAGCTATCATAACTTTTTACATTATCATAGATCTGATCTAGTAAATGAGTTATGACTCCTGCCACTAATTGATGACCGACATCATTCGGATGTAAATGATCTGGTGTTATATCAGATTCCTTCAACTTGCCATCTACAATCTCTTGATAAATACTTTCTTTTATACTAACGATTGGTAGGTCATAATGCAATCCGATCTCATTCTGGTTGTTTTGCGCATTGATTCCAGTGTCATATAGCACATTATGTAGCATCAATAGCGCTGGTTGTTTTTTGGAGCTTAATATCTTACGAACACATGCTTCATACGTCTGTTGAAACTTATAGGTATCCTCATCATTGACAGAGAACTCAAGAAAAACTACATCTGGTTCATAACAAAGTAAGTCCTGATTAAGGCGAGCAATTGCAAACTGTGAGGTGGTTGCACCAATTCCAGCATTGATATAGGTAACGTCATCATAGCAAAACTTTGTTTTCCACCACTCATACACCTGATAAGCATAACAAGTGGTAGGCTTACTGGATAACGCACCCATGGTGATAGAACCACCAAGAAATCCAATGGTTAATGGCTCCTTGTTTTGAGCTTTTTTCATAATAGCAGCAAATCGCATTAAATTACCTTCATTTATGATACCACGAGTCTTCATTTTATCTATGTCCATACAAAATAACCTCTTTCATGCAATGAATTAACTTATAATAGACCGATGGTTGCATCGTCTCCATTCTCTGTATGATTTGCTTTCACATATTCTACAATTTCATCTACCGTAGTGAAGGCAAGGCCAACATAGCTATCCGCAGCTCCGTAATAAATTGCAATTCGTCCTGTTGCAGCATCGGTTAACGCTGCACATGGGAACACTACATTCGCAACAAAGCCTCTTTCCTCATACCAGGTTTCTGGTGTTAATATGAAGTTTTCCGAACGATATTTTACAATCGATGGATTGTCAATATCTAATATAGCTGCACCCATGCTATAGACATAGCCATTGCAGGTTCCAGTAACACCATGATAGAACAATAACCAGCCTTCACTTGTTTCAATTGGAGCTGCTCCGCCACCAATCTTAAGCGATTGCCACCACTGACTATGCCCCTTCGTCATAACATGTCTATGCTTTCCCCAGTAAATTAAATCTGGACTCTCGCTTAAGAAAATGTCACCAAAAGGAGTATGTCCACTATCACTTGGTCTACTTAACAAGACAAAATTACCATTGATCTTTCTTGGGAATAATACACCATTTCGGTTAAATGGTATAAATGGGTTTTCTAAACGTACAAAGGTTTTAAAATCGGTTGTCTTGGCTAAACCTAGTGCAGCACCATAGAAATCCGTACACCAAATGATATAGTAGGTATCCTCCACTTGAATTAAGCGTGGATCATATGCATATCGTGGCATATAAGGCTGACCTGCTTCATTTACAAACTGAATTTTCTCCTTTTCATAAGTCCAGTGAATCGCATCCTTACTATATCCTAGATAAAGATGAGGAACTCCGTTCGTCTGTTCACCACGAAAAACGCCAATGAACTCTCCCTGATATGGTACGACTGCACTATTAAAAATTCTAGAAACTCCTGGTAATGGATTACGATCGATAATTGGATTCTGCGAATATCTCCATACTGGACCTACTACGTTTTCTGGTTTTTCTTGCCATGGTATATTAGGAAGGTTTCCCGTAAACATTGTTACTTTACTCATCTTATCATTCTCCTTTGAACTTCTGAGCTGCCATACCGAGTGGAATGGTGCGAAATAGTGCATTATCATGATTACTTAAATAACCGTTGCATTAATTACTTAAATTGTATCATACTTTACCATGATTTACAAGCAGTTTTGTTTCATTTTTGCACTATTTCTTTTGAATTTTGCAATAAAAATTGCATTATATAATAGTGCATTTTTTTAATTACGCACAGTAATGATTGATTTTAAGTTACTTTGTAACCAATATTTTCTATTAATAAGCCAAAAATAAAGTTTAGGCTAAATAATAGCCTAAACTTTATTTTAACTTCCTCTTACGAAAGGCAACTACTAGTTTTACTTACTATTTGAAATAACGATCAAGTGCATCCTGAATGATGTTCTTTTGCGCTTCTGCGTACTGAGCTGCTGTCTGCTCACCATTCATAATCGGAACCATAGATAAATTATCACCTAATCCTAAGTTACCCCAGATATCAAATACTTCTTTGGTACCCATCCACTCAAGATATTCATAGTTTCTCTCGGTCATCATCATATTCTCAAACCATTCAATATCATCACGAAGCTCTAAATCACCGTCATACCAATTCGTCCAATCATAGTATACATTGTAAACCAATTCAGCATCTGCTACACCATTTGGAATAAAGTAGTAGTTACCACCACTGTATACCTGACCATTCGTTTCTGCATTACCACTTGGACCTACTGGCCATGGAACTACACCAATTTCAAAGCCTACATCTGGTGAGATACCATATTCTTGGAATACCCAAGCAGCGCCCGTAAAGAATGCACTCTGTTTCTTAGCATACCATTGATTGTTAAAGTTCCAGTCATCCTGATTCCAAGGAGCAGCTACCTTATCCTCTACATACATTCTCTGGATTAATTCCATAACTTCAATCGTAGCTGGTGAGCTTAAGCCTTCGGTCTTACCACCTGCAATCGTAGCACCATTGGACATTAATAGGTTCTGTAGAATTGTAGTCCACCAACCTGACATACCATAGATATCAGTAGCACCATCACCATTGGTGTCTTTTGTTAACACCTTTAAGTACTCTTCAAATTTATCCCAAGTCCATTCTCCTCTATCCCATAAATCCTGTGGATTTTCAAGATTAGCTTCCTTAATCATATCTAAGTTAAAGCTCAATGGGTAACCACCTAACTGATTTGTCTTAGCTACTGGTTTGAACAGGAAGTTTTCATCTGGATTCACGATATTTAAATAGGTCAAAACATTCTGATCTGTAAAGATATCACTATCAGCAGCTGCAAATTCAGAAATGTCCATAGCATAACCATTTAACACCGCTGGAACACCAAACTGAAGATCTACTTCATAGATGTCACAATCTGGAATACCAGACATGATGGATGTATTGATGGATTCAATAATACCCTCCCAAGTTAAATTCACAAACTTAAACACTACGTTGTATTTTTCTTCAATCGCTCTCATATTATCTAACTGCATCTGAGCCATATCAGTATCGGTAACACTTGGATTGTCATCAATCTCATCATGATCTGATGTATAGTAATGCTCATACCAAGTACCAACCTTTATAATTCTTCTTCCTTCACTATCATATTCTGCACGACCGGAAGTAGGAGTATCCTTGGATGCTTCTGGTGTCGCTGTTGACTCTGTCGCTGGTGCTGTTGTTGGATCTGCAACCGTATCTTCTGCCTTCTTACTGCAGCCTGCAAAAGAAACTACCATGCTACTTGCTAAAATAACAGATAATAACTTCTTAGTTGACTTTCTCATATTAATACCTCCATTATTATTCGTCTAGACTACTCTGCTGGATAACCGATGGTTACACTGTATACTTCCCAATCCATCTCACCTTCGCATTGTAAGATTGCTAAGCTTGATGCAAAATCATCCGTTCCAAGAGCTGCAACAATCTGGTCATAAGTTATCTGGCATTTGCTGTTTTCTGCATTTTTAGCTGCTGTTCCTTGCTGAATTCTAGTCCATCCATATGGAGCACCTTCTGCTGGCACTGCAACTAACCATACATTGCCGTCAGATTTATAATTAATCGTTACCACACAACCTGGCTTTAATGCAGTTGCATCAAAGGTACCATTGTTTAATGTTGTATCAACACCAGCTTGTGCCCAGCCTGCAGCTGATACTGCAAAATCTGCAATTTCAACTTCATCTTTTACTGCTACTAATTTTGGAGCATACGTTCCAATTGTTACACTATAAACTTCCCAATCCATTTCACCTTCAGCCTGTAATGCTGCTAAGCCACTAAGATCATCTGTTCCAAGTGCTGCAACGATCTGTTCATAGGTAATCTGGCATTTTGTATTCTCATCGTTCTTAGCTGCTGTTCCTTGTTCAATACGAGTCCAACCAAATTTAGCTCCCTCACCTGGGTTTGCTACTAACCATACGTTACCATCGCTCTTATAATTGATCGTAACAACACTGCCTGGCTGTAATAATGCAGGATCAAAAGTACCACCTGCAGCTACTGTATCTACACCAGCCTGTGCCCATCCTGCTGCTGAAACTGCAAAACCTTCAATTTCAACATCATTCATAGTTAATGGTAACTGTTTGGATTCAACACCAATGGTTACACTGCTAACTTCCCAATCTGCTTCACCTTCTGCCTGCAATATTGCAAGAGAAGAAGCAAAATCTTCCGTTCCTAATGCTTTTACAATCTGATCATATGTAATTTGGCATACGTTGCCACTATCATTCTTAACTGCTGTTCCTTGTTCTATTCTAGTCCAACCATATGGAGCACCTTCCCCTGGAACTGCTACTAACCAAACATTTCCTGTACTATTATACTTAATGGTAAGAATTGTTCCTGGTTTAATTAAACTTGCATCAAAAGTACCACCATTGACTACGGTGTCAACACCAGCCTGTGCCCAAGCTGCAGCGCCAACGCTAAAGCCTTCGATTTCAACTTCATCCTTCACTGGAGTTAAGTTCGACCAATCCTCTACACCGAATCCAGCTGGCTTATCAAACCCAACAGAAGTGTCAACTGGAATTGCTTTTCCATCCGCATCACGAAGAACAATATTGTCAATGTAGAAGTCAGTTGGTTCAGCAACAACATCCTTACCAGTATCTGTAGTCTTTGTTAAATAAAAATAATTCTTTGCGCCAGCGATAAAATATTCTGCTTCATTTGCAAGAATACCTTTCGCTTTGTTAGGGTTCTTAGTATCCAAATAAACAGACCAGTCATCTTTTGTTTCTGTTAAGTCTGCACCACTGCATGCTACTACTTTACCAGAAATCGAACGGAACACGCCATCTGCACTAACGCTTGTGATATCCATTTCGATGGAACGTACTTCTGTTATTTTATCTCCTACCAAACTTGATACATCAATTCCTACATATGGAACTTTAAAGCTTTGACAATCTACTAAAAGCTGTTTAGAGCCATTGAAATCGACAACTGATAATACAGCCTCATCTGCATCGCCAGGGGATGGATTTACTTCGACAAATCCGCTCAGCCCATCTTCAAAGTCAATCCCAACGAATGCCTCAGGTGTCGGTGTTGGCTCTTGCGTAGGTGCTGTTGTAGCTGCAGTTGTTGGTGTTACATCTGCATTGGTTTCTTCTGTTTTCTTGCTACATGCTGCTAAAGAGCATACCATGAGTAAGGACAAAGAAAGTGCTAAAAATCTTTTTTTCTTTAACATACTACTCCTCCTTAAAAATGTTTGGTTATAACTCTATACAAGCTGTGAATACAGCATTTGTATCTATCATATTTTACCAAAGATTTGGATTTTTTACAATGCTTTTTGTAGAAATTCCACTAAATTCTTCGGTTTTTTAAAGTCAATCCCACCTTAACTGTTAAGTAGGATTTTCTTAAGTTTTTAAGTAAAAATTTCAATTAAGAAAACTAAATTAACCTACTATACCACTACGCTCTACTCCTTCGATGAAACGTTTTTGGAGCAGACAGTAAATAACAACTACTGGTAAGATGATCAACACAATACCTGCATAGAGATACAATCTTGAGATGGTTGGACTCATTACTTTATCTACATTTCGAATGGTAGATTCCAGGGAAGTAATTTTTTTACTGATTACCGTGGTATCGCTAATATTAAAGAGACGAGCAAAGAAAGTGTCGTTGTACTGCCATACAAGTGAAAAGATCGCAACTGTGATAACGGAAGGAATGGCATTGACTAACATAATGCGAAAGTAGGTATACCACATTCCAGCTCCATCCACAAAAGCTGCTTCTTCAATTTCCTTTGGAAGTCCACGAAAGAACTGGTTAAAGATATAAATATAAAGCCCAGCTCTCAAACCACAGCCTAGCAAACTCATGATATACATCGGAGTTGTTGATCCCAATAGATTACTTCCACTGCTTCCAAACAAATTGGACAATCCAAAGAAATTAAAGTTTTGGAAGGTAACGTAAAGTGGAAGCATAATGGAGTGTGTTGGGATAACGATCATAATAATCACACATCCAAATAATAGATTCTTAAACGGGAACTTAAATCTTGCAAACCCATACCCAACCATCGAACAAACTACAATGTTAATCACCATAAGAGATAAATCATATATAACCGTCTTCCCAAGCACGTTTAAGTAATCCAGTCGAAGCCAAGCCAAATGATAGCGTTCCATCGTTGGATTCTGAGGTATGATATATACCATCGAATTTGTTTTATCCGAATCCGAGAAAAAAGAATTCGATATAATACCAATCACCGGACCTAAAATCACATAACTGATACCAATCAGTATCATAAATTTAAATAAGCCTATGAGAAAACCTTTGGTTTTTGTTATGTACTTTTTTCTATTGTTTGCAAATTTCTTATCGTTTTTCACCTGATCAATCGTCAATTTTGCATTCTCAATGAACTTCATGGTTTTCTCCTTTCTAATTATAGTAGAAGGTTCGCTTTGAGATATATCCGACTACAATTACAAGTACGAAACATACTGCTAAGGTACTAACTAAACTCATTGCTGAACCAAGACCATAATTAATGTCACTAAAGATGGTGTCATACGATAACTGAACCACCTGACTTTGTGCAAACTTATCCACTACAGTATAAACAGTGTTGGTAATAATCAAAGGCATAATCATAGGTAAGGTAATCTTCCAGAAGGTTTCATAACCGGTTGCTCCCTCTATCTTTGCAACCTCATAAAGAGAGGATGGAACGGATTGCAGGGCTGCAATAAATATAACAATTTGTACCCCGGAAGCAGTGATAATACCACTCAATCGCTCTACTGCACCAATGACATAATCCAATATGGAATCTGGCATTGCGAGTGTTTTAAACAGCTCCATATAGTAATCAATATTTACCCCACTTGAGGTAGTGCTCATGATTTCCTCATTGACAGAGCTGATTCCACTATTCATCATCTGACTAGATAATGCAATCGCACTTTGAATCGCCTCTGAATTCAAGATGACTGGTAAAAAGAAAATTGCACGTATTACCGTTCGACCCTTAAACTTTTTATTTAACAATAATGCCATGAATACACTAAAGAATATAATCAAAGGGACATCGATTAACATATCTAGCATGGAGGTTGTAAAAACCTCACTAAAGGTACCATGCTTTGTAAAGGCATAGGAGAAATTCTCCAAGCCTACAAACGTAAGCTTGTATCCACCACCACCCTTGATAATTTCTGAAGTCGACATGCTAAAATTGATGGTCATCAATAAACTTCTTAAATAGAATAAGAAAAAACCGATCAACCATGGAGAAATGAAGAGCAAACCAACAATTGCACGTTTTTTTGCTAATGACATCTTCATACGTTTTTTCATTCGTTCACTCCCTCCATTTCATAGCCTTTCGCTGGAATTACAACATCGCCAGACGTAAAAGCTTTATTTGTTGTATTCACATAGATGCTTACTCCATTGTCATAGGATATTTTCTTAACTCCACCAGCCAAATCAAGGAACTGATGTTCTACGATCGTTGCCCCCTGAACATGCTGTAATACACGATTTAATTCCGTGTAAACCTCAACTGCATCCTGTTTCCAATTGGCAAAGGTCGTACTATAGAGATGATTCAAGCCTGTGTATTTTAATTCGGTAGAATCAGCGTAGGTAAACGTAAAGTGTGGTGCTGCACCGTATTCTAATAGCTTTAAAATCACATCATTACGCTCGGTATAATCTTGTAGATTAATTGCTGTACCAGTATAGTCAACACAACCATGAAGAATCATCTGATAAAAAGGTATTTCATAATTCACCATAGAGAAATCATTATGTGCTAATGGTGCATTGATAATATCCGTTGCATATCCAAAGGAATAATCATTTGCATTATCTACCATAAGGTTCTTTCCTGTTGTTTTCAAACGCTCAAACTGTCCTTTCACAACATCTAGCGCTTCCTCACGATTGATTAACTCCGTACGTCTCTTATCTGAGATTAAGGAATTCCCAAGATCTCGCAAGGAGATACCTGAGATATCAATGGAATTGATATCATCAATAAAACCCTCTACATATCTTGGAAGAAATCTTGGAGATAACATATAATAAACGGTTTCCGAGTACCCTAGAGAAGAGAACTTATATAAGGATACTGGATTTACTTGACCAAAGATCGCTTCTTCACTACTTGCATAGTATCTAGATGCTTCTTTCGAGCCTTTAAAGTGTTTGGATATATAAGTAACTTTTTGGAAGGCTACATCGGCATAAAATCTACCTCCGTTTTGACTTACCTTATCTGATAGTTGTTCCAATTCTTTCTCGCTTCCGAGCTTTTTCACCAAATCAATGTCTTCGGGAGCATTATGATAAAATCCGCCATTGAACCATCCTTGGTAGTTCATAACAAGACGATTGATACCTTCGGTGTTGAGCTCATCCACAATTTCATTGGCCTCTTTATAATCAGTGACTGAAAATGTTTCACGATATTGGGAACCTAAGATATAACTTGTTCTTTTTACTGCACCAATCACATCTAGATAGAAAGGCAAAGTGTTACTTCCTTCTTGTCTTGTTAGTACACCATCCGCTATTAACTGATCCCGATAAAAGTTAGCCATACCGGAATAGCCCTTGTATTCTTGTGGAAGTATCGAATACTGAACTGAGAGTGCAGTATCATAAATATCCTCTTCGATAATGGTTACTAGCGATTCATTTCCTGTCTGTCCAGAAAAGCCCATAATTTCAGAACCTCTCAAAAAGAACGTCGGATAAACGAAATTATAACTGTTATACTTTCCTGCAACACAAGCATTGATCGAGGTTACCGAAGCACCTTTTTCAATCGTTACTAGCATATCATGCTTTTGCTTTGAGATACCAAACATCGATAGCTTTGGATCCTCGGTCTTTTCAACAATCACATAATCAGACATTAATGGATCAATCCCATAAATATACTGAGAGTAATCTGCTGCCGTATATCTTCCATTGTTAAAATTCATGATAGAACCAGAACCATTCGGGAGAACCATATACCCCTCTTCTGTACTCGTACCGGCATCCATATAGCGAAGTAGCTGGATTTTTGCTACTCTACCACCACCATTTTCTTTGATCTGATCCGTATGAATGGTAGCTAACATGCCATCCTCATTGATCATATAATCCACTGGAACGACAAAGGACATTGGGATATTTGCTTCTACCCCTGAGCTTTCCATATCTGCAATAAAATCCTCTTGCGTATATCCAGCCATTTCCATATACTTATTTAATTTACTCAAGGTTGCCATACCCGTTTGAGCCGCTGATGAAAGCTCTAAGAAGCCTTCGATGGTATTGGATTCTTTGTATCGTTTGCTTACGTATTTTGCATAAGACTCTTCACCCATATCATTTAATACATTCAAATACTGATCGAGTCTTTCTTGTGTAATATAGATTGGTACAATACCAGTTGCACTTGAGGTATCACCTAAAGTATAGATATAACGTATTCCATTTGGGATACTTTCCATCTCCAGCTGTTCAAAAGCTACGCAGTGGTCAAAGGAGTTATACACACTTAATGCAAGGCTTTCATTGTAATACTCAACAATTAATTGCGATTTTAGGTAAGAGATATTGATATCCTTTGCAATTGGATCACTATCAGCATCCAATGGATTCGAATAGATGGTTTCCTTGCTTTTCTTATCGTAAATTGCCAAATAGCCTGTTGTAGTATCTGTATACAGTTTGAAATTAGTATTTTCAGCTACTAAGACCATTCCCTCAACATTAACCTCTGAGTCTGTCAATGCTGCAAATTCAGTACTTTCTACAATTGTATCCTTCTGAATAAAAGCCTTATAATCATCATAGAACACATATCGATTGAAGTACCATACGCCATAGCAAATCACTCCAACTAAGAGCACTGCTAGGCACGAAAGTAACACTTTTTTTATTTTTTTCATGCTTTTAGTCCCCCTAGGTTCTGAATGTCAACTCAATATAGATACTTTCAAAGAAAGAATAAACCTGCAATATCAAGTCACTCAACATCATAGTTATAAAGATGATAATAAGCATTGAAACAAACGTAAGAACTAGCGTCAACAAGGTTTTTCCTAAGGTATAATTATGTATGGTCATAATACCCATCAACGCAAGAACCGCTGCCCATGCAATACCAATGATGATGATAATAGAGTAAAATGCTTCTTCATTCTCAGCAACAAATTGAGAAATAAAGGTTGCTGGTACCATTGTAAGTATGATTGGTATCAGAGCATAGCCAATAACTGTGACGATGTCTTTAAATCTTCCTTCCCCTTCCATTAAGCAGGTAATCGACCAGTTCCCAACACAAATCATGAGAAATAAAATCATAACACCGACTAACTCATCGAGTGAGTCAACCGTCCGTGGATCAACATCATTTACGATAAAATTAGCGCTGATGCGGTTGAAGGAAAAACTGAGACTAAACAAGATCACATAAAAAAGTGCTAGTAAAACACTACCTCTGCCATGATGTCTGATTTCATAAAATCCATCCGATGGATGCGTCAGTACATAAAACGAATACTTCACCTTTTCCCACGACATCAATCGTTTCATTCTAGTCCGCCTCCTTCATCAGTATCAATAAACACATTCTTCTTTTTACGGTAATATAGCTTAACCCCCTGAATACCAAAAATAAGAACGATTATTCCAGTGAAAATGTATCCTATATTTTCTTTTAACACTTCATTCCGATAACGCTTGTATGCTATTGAATAGTATTCTTTATTCATACCAAGCTCTAAGTACTTCATAGCAAGCTCATTCTCTCCTGCAGCCAGATATGCTTTCCCAATACCTACGTTGGCTAGTTCAAAATTCTCATCTAGCTTTAGTACCTGCTTCCAAAGTTCAACTGCTTGTGCTTCATCACCACTATATCGTAACGAAACTGCATCGTTGATTAACTGTCCATATATCGTTTCCTCAAAGATAAGAATTTCATTTCGAGTTGCATCTAATACAATGACATCATCCCCTATGGTATCGATTGCAACTGGCTTAGTAAAGGTTCCTGCCTGCGAGCCTAAGCCACCGAAGATATATAACAAATTCCCTTCCGAGTCATACGTAAAGATACGTCCACGTCTAGAATCTAACATCGAATAAAATCCATCGTGACGGTACGTGATATCAACAATTGTAGAGGGACCACTATAAAGAGAATCACTACCTTGTTGTAGGTCACCACCAAGATTCTTCTTCACACCCTTTACGATTACGTCTTCTCCCTTAGGATTGAGTCGCTTGGCTGCTTGAATCCCATCCGGATCAATATTAGAAGCATAGATGAACCCATATTCATCAACATCAATGCCCGTGAACTCCGTTGCAATATTCAAAACCTGCTTCTGACGCTGATCTTTAGTAGAAAGAGCTCTCCATAACTTATCCCATAAGCTAATACTTACCTTTATCGTACCGAAATAGCTCTGAAATTGTCCATCCGCAGTGAATACCATGATACCTTCTGTAACACCCTGGGCAATACAATAGATACGGTCTGCATAATCAACAATTACCTTCTGTGGAGTAAATACATAATCCTCCGCAATTACTTCATTTTCTGGATTATCTACGATTTTAAGTAAGTTTAACTCTTGATCTAGAACTACAATACGACGGTTTTCTGTGTCAGCTATATAAATCTCATTTGTATTAGAAACAGCAACCCCAAATGGTCTCTTAAAAGAATCAGCCACTCCGTTGTTATCAAAACCATCAATAATTCGAATCACTTCTGTTAAATCTTCGTTAAAGACTATGATACGATGATTATCCGTATCAGCTACATAAATCAAAGCATCTACAGGAGAGATACACAAATCTTGAGGGTTCTTAAACGATCCTATTCCAAAATCCGAAGCATTGATGGAGGAACCAGGAACATAGGCTGCTGGTGTATGTACTATATACTTACGATGGTTATAGTTATATGTATCGTAAGGCACGTGATCGCTTGCATATACTACACAGGTATTAATCAGTAGGCTAAAGACCACGGCTGTAAGGACGAATACAAAACTCTTTGATTTTTTCATCTTACTAACCTCCTATTCCTTCATACCTGATGTTGTCATTGTCTCTAAGATGTTACTTTGGCAGATTAAGAAAAATGTGATCGGTATTGCAGCAATAATAAACTGAACGGCTGCTGCTGCACCTGCTCTTGCCGCACCACCTGCAGTAATTTGTTGAAGTGCAAACTGCAAAGGTTTTAATTCCTCACTTCTTAAATATTGATTTCCTGTATTTCCCCACATCTGCTGAAATTGGAAGATTGCTAATGTTAACCAAGCTGGTTTTACGTTAGGCATAATAATCCTCCAAAAACAGGTCCACTCCGTACCACCATCCAAACGGCAGGACTCAATCAAAGAGTTTGGAATTTGTTCCATAAACTGCTTCATTAAGTAAAGCCCCATACCAAACTGCCATGCAGGAAGGATTAATGCCAAGTGTGTATTATTAATACCAAGAAACGAGATTATAATATAGTTTGGAATCTGCGTTACTTGCCAGGAGAACATCATCGAAAGCACAATTGCACTAAAGATAATTTTCTTTCCTGGAAATTGATGCTTTGCTAACGGATATGCTGCTAAAGAAGCTACTAAAACATGACCTACGGTACCAAACCCTGTGATAATAATTGTGTTAAGAATGTATCTAGAGAATGGAACCCAAGTATTATTCATTAATACAAACAAATCCGTAAAGTTTTCTAAGGTTGGATTTTTCACAAAGATTTCTGGAGGATATTTAAAAATTTCATCCAAAGGCTTCAACGCGTTATTCGCTATCATTACAAGAGGCAATACCATGAACACGCCACAGATCCCCATCAAAAAGAATAATAGCCCATTACCGGCAGCGGAACGGTTGAGTTGTTTTTGTCTACGAAAGAATCGCCGTTTTGGCTTCATATAGTCTCTTGCCAACTTATTCCCCTACCCTTCTTAGTATTTTCTGTACAAACTTATTCGTACCAACCATCAGTATGAATAATACCGTCGCAATCGCTGATGCATACCCCATATCGAATCGGTACGTCGAGTTATCGAGTAAGTGAGTTACCACGGTAGTTCCTGCATTGTTAACACTCGGATTACCAGCAAGCATAATAGATACATCGGCAACGGCAAAGGACTGTGTAATCTGCATTACCGCACCAAACATTAACTGTGGTTTCATCGATGGAAGAGTGATGTGCCATAGCTCTTGCCAACGATTTTTAATACCATCCACTGCGGCTGCTTCATATAGCGTTTTATCTACCGTTTGTAGACCTGCAATAAAGGATAAGAAACCAGTACCAAGACTTAACCACAACTGTACGATGATTAAGATTGGTAATACGTACTTCTCGGTCTTCATCCACGCTTGGGCTGTGTTTATAATTCCAAGATCAAGTAAGATACCATTTAAGTAACCATAACGGTCCCCAGTTAAGATTACGTTCCAGATTAAGTATGCCTGACCACAGATGGATGGAGCATAGAAAATCAAAGTTAAAAATGCTCTTAGCTTTCCATGGAACTCATTGATGATCCAAGCGAACAATAGGCAAAGCAAATAACTAACTGGACCAGTAATTACTGCAAACAGCAATGTATTTTTCAAAGCGATCAAGAAAACATTATCTTCTAGCAATAGCTTTGTGTAGTTGGTCCAACCAGTAAAGGTTGGAGCCTCTAACATATTAAAGTGTGTAAAACTCAATACCATCGAAATAACGATTGGTGTTACCGTAAAGACAAAGAAAAGAATCAAAAACGGTGCCATCATGAGATAGGAAGTTTTACTTTTTATCATTCGCTGCTTTAAGGATGACGATTTTTTTACCTTTGCTAAAATCTCATCTTGATTTTGTGTCAAAATAATCCCTCCTTTTATTTATCTTCTGCCAATGGCATTCCAAACTCTTTTCGTTTATAGTTAATCTCTGCATTGATATAAATGATATTATCGGTCAGACTCTCTCGTGCAGAGGAAGAGTCTGTTTTGGTTGTTACTTTATAGAAGGCATTATTCACATTTCTCCAAGTATAGTAACCACCAGGTACTTGACGTACCCCAACTACGTTTTCTAACTGCTGCATTAATGCTTCGTAATCCTGCACTGGCCAAGACATATTCGCAAAGGCTTCTATGTTTGCAGTTGCCACACGTGCACTCGCACCCATTAAGCTTTCCATCTCTCTACCATAAAGCGTCTGAGTTTCTGCACTCGTCCACCACTTTAAGAATTCCCATGCATCGTCCTTATGCTTCGAATCTTCCATCATAATACAAGCAGAGCCTACGCTTGCAACTGTATTATTAATGGTTCCATCTTCCTGTACAACACCAGGAACCGGAGCAAATCCCCACAACCCTTTGATATCTGGTGCAGATACCTGAAGGTTGTTATAGATCGAATAATCTGCAATGATGATCGGTGCTTCTCCAGTTCGGAATCGTTCTTCTACACTCGTCTCTTTGTCTAGCTTATAATCTGTATACAACTTACAGTACTCTTTGAATGCCTGAATTGCTTCATCGGAATCTAGTGCAGAAGCTGTAGCATCTTTCGTATAATAAGTTCCACCATACTGGTTCAATAGCATTAACCAGGTTAATTCATTTGGTAGCATACCAAATTCCATCTGGTTTTGATTCAGGACTGACATAATCACCTTTACATCATCCCAGGTTTTTGGTATCTCAATTCCAAGCTCTTTTAAGATATCTTTACGATAAAACATCATTGGGAAGGTCTGTGTCTCTGGTAATGCATACGTTGCACCTTCATATTCAAACGAGGTTAATGCACTTTGATTAAAACGCTGTTTCACTTCCTCTAAATCCTCAAATTGACTCAAATCTGCAACTGCATTACGTAACCCATAGTTCATTGGTAAATCATTCGAGGCTTGAATTGCTAGGTTATTCGTTGTATTGATGGTATTGACTTGAATTGCAACATCTGGCCCTTGCCCTGCCAGGGTTGCTTGCAACAGAGTACTCATATCCACCAGCATTACATTCACGTTAATATGTAACTCGTTAGTAAAATGTTCATCAATCAACGATTTAATTACGTTTGCTTGGTCACGACCTGTACCAACCCACAACGTAATCGTTCTTATATCTTCACCTTCTTCTGCTACATTACCAATCTGGTTGTAGTCAATGATAAAGGAATAGAATAATCTCTTTACTTCGTGTAAAAGCTTCGCCCAAAAGGAGGAATTATCTACATCCAAATCAATATCTGGCGAATATATGTAAATCGTATCCAATTGTAGTGGTTGGCTTATCGCCTGTGTTAACCACGTACCAACTGCTCGAACATTGATCTTATAGTTAGCAACTACTACTGCAAACTCTTCCTGATCTTTGATTAAATCTTTTAGCTGATCTCTCATCGTGATTAAAACTGCTTCCTTATCACTACTACGTCCTGAAACCTCACGAAGCTTTTTAATTGCTGCATCTAATTGATCATGAACTTCGATTAATTCTTGCTCGAGGTTTGGTAGGTTTTTCTCAATCTGATAGTCACGATATTTATCTGGGTTAACACCAGTGATACGGATTACTGAACGATAGATACTATTTAATTTGTTCAAAGAATCTTGTACTTCACTGATGATTGTTGAAAAGTTACCAAGAACGTTTTGCATTCTTAAGGTGTGTTTCCCTGCCTCAAGATATATCATATATGGCCGGTTCTCACTGTCCTTTAGTGTATCAAGGCGCCAGTTACTTTCATAGGTAAACCCATAATCATTTAATTCATCAAACAGTACTTTCCCATCGATCTCTATTTTTCTAGAAACATAAATACCCCTTAAAAAATTCTGCTTTGCATAGAGTGACATATTATAGTATCCACTTTGTAAAACTTCAAAATCCCATTCCATCCATTGTCCTACAAGTCTCCAAGAGTTGCCTCCGATGGTATTGTTCTTTAATGTCTTTGCATCCGAAGGATAGACTGCAGGGGAAGATAAATCCTGAGTTGGATATAACATTTGAGAAGAAGTACGATCCACATTCTCCGCTTCAATACGGATCATCTGACTTGAGCTTGCTGTGTAGCCTTTAGCATCCCATTCTGCTTTCTTAGCATCATAGTCTACTACCTGTTCTGAGTTACTTAACGTAAGATTACGAAGAAGCATTGGTTCTCGATTCGAAACCATCGTAATCGTATGTGTTCCACTTGTTAAGTAGATCGACAAACGACTCGTAACATAACCGTTGCTATCATATACATAACTATGAATCCACTCAGGTGTCTCGTTCATGGTAGGCTTTAAATCATTTCCTTGATTATCCTTTTCCCAAAGCTTTACTTTGATCCCTTCCTGATTCAGAGCGCTTTCCATAATGCTATTTTTCCAAATACGGTAAAACTCAACGACTGCTAATTCTCGATAAGGAAGCTTACCATCAACAAAGAAGCTTCTTTGAATTTGGGAGTTTTTCCCCTCCATAGGATAATACAAAAGAGAGAGTTCATAAAAACCAGATTCCTTAATATCTATCTGGTATTCAATCATACCACTTTCTTCTGTAAGAACGCTCGTACCTTGCATCCCTTCATAATCCTGAAAGGTCTCTGGTACCGCCTCTAACTCGTTGCCATCGCTGTCTGTTTCACCCTTTGTGAAGTAAACATAATCAGCAGCCTCAATGACATACTCATCTGTTGGTCGATGATTCTCGTATTGTGTTAGGTATTCTGGGTAGCGAATGATGCTGTCATCAATGGAATACGTACTCACGATATCTTCATACTCACTATGTGACACATTAGAAACAGGTGTTGCTTGTGCACTTACTGAGCCCCCCAACGATGTAAAAAACGTTGCAGCCGTAAGACATATAGCTGTGAATTTTCTTAATCGTTTTTTGTTCGTCATTCTCGTCTTCTCCTTTTATTTATTCATAGTACCAAGCGTCTTCCCCTTCTTGTGGCTTCCCCATATATTTTTTAAGCACTGGTTCCACAAGAAATGTTGATATATAACACCAAGCTCCAGGTAATATCAAAAGAAATGGTATTGGTAACACCCAAAGCAGTAACATACCACTAAAAACCGTTCCAGCAATCAAGGCAATCGTGTATGGTAAATGTCGAATGGACATCTCAATCGCCATCCTTAATAACGTAGTTCTCTTTAAAGAAAACCTTGACATCACTGGAAATAAAAAAGAAATCAAAAGACCTAATAACACAAATAATATATCATAAATAACTACAAGCACTGGAGCAGCTTGAGTTGTCTGTGACGCAACATATTCACGATTTAAATATCCTAAGACGAAAGCTGCTAGGATACTAACTGTGAATAAAATACCATTGACTAGATTACGTAGATACGATTGCCAAAATTCTGTTGTTGGATAACTTCGTTCTCTTCTTACTGCTTTTATCATCGCGTAATAAAAAGCAGTGATTGAAGTTCCTATTGTAAAAATTGGAAGGCATCCAATGATAAAATAAACATTTAGAATAATAATCTGACCTACTTTATTTAGATAATACATCAATTTACTATCACTACCAAAGATAGGATTCAATCCACATCACTCCTTTGCTCTCATTTACATTCCATTAGTCGTGAATTGGATATGTTTTTAAATCAGGTAATTCATCTAAGGTAATAACTGCATCATGCGCATATACCTTTTGCACCATGGTTTCTTCGGTATACTTTTCAGAAAGCCAGTTGATGGTAGTTGATTCTGATACAAATTCACCACCCCAGGTGCACCATAACCCCCACATTGCACCATCACGCAGTGCAAGCTCAGGATCAAACAAGCAGCCATTCTCTGACATAATAATCATCTTTTTCGCATCGGTATATTCCGTTGCTTCTAAGAATTTACCAATCTGTGAGGTATACACTCGTTCACCAGGATAGATGTCTTCACCGATGATATCTACATACTCATCTCCCGGATACCAGTCCTTGTCTTGACCATTCCATACCCAAATTAAATTGTTTAATCCGTAATCGTTTGTAAGCTTCTCATATAATAGTACATATAGCTTCTTATAAGCCTCTGCTCCTGCATTGCCCCACCAGAACCAGCCACCACTAGCTTCATGCAAAGGTCTCCATAAGATTGGTACACCTGCATCTTGAAGTACTAATAGCTGCTGAGCAATTGCATCGATATCATTCATTAGGAATTCATAACCTTCTTGATCTAGTCCATTCATGATTTTAGCTAAGTCAATGTTGGTATGCTCTTTGTAAAATGCACTATACCACGTTCCTGTAATATACTTAGTTGGTGCATTCCAATGCCAACAAAACGTAACAATCCCACCCTTTTCCCAGAACTCAATCGCATACTCCGTCGCTCTCCCAGTTGAGCCCTTTTCCACTCTCGAAGGTGTATATTCAATAAAATCAAGCCCTAGGACGGCTGGAAATTTGTTATCAATTGTCTTCCAGAGAGTTGATATTTCTGTCCCATACATCCCCTTGTCACAATACTGACCAGATAGAAATTTATCCCCATAGATATCCGTCATATAGCTCATGAGACGCTTTGCATTGTCCGTTGCATTTGTATTCACTAAAGTAGCTGGAACATTATATATTTCAGGATCAATCGCTTTCGATCCAGTTAAAATTAATTTGTCGATTTCAACCCATCCCCAATACTTTGATACTTTAATACTATGTACTCCTTTTGTTAAATAAACACGATTCACATAACTATCCGTGAAATCACTTGTATCTGCAATTAACAAGCCCACACGTTCTCCATCAACGATCACATAATTCTCTTTATAACCACCTGAGGTTCTAGATCTGAAATTCAAATCATAAAACCCTTCAGTTTCAACAATAACTGCGAATTCACAAGAATCCTGATCATTCTCAAAGCCAGTAACGTAACTGATATCAGAAAAAGCGATGTCAGACTTGACTGTAACCTTTCCAGAAAGCGTTGCTGTCTCTGCTTCTATTTCAATTGGTGCAACGGTTGGTGTCACTTGCACAGTTGGTGCCAGAGCTTCTTTTGGTCCCTTCAAGCTTTTACAGCTGATCAAGGATAAACTAGAGGTTGCAAGCATTATTACCAAGCAGATATTCGTCAGACCACGTTTTCTCATAATTGCACCATTCCCTTCGCTTTCATTGGTGCACTTTCATGCGTTCTTATATTTTGAGCATTATAGTGCATTTTTATGTTACATTTCTTACATTTTCCTCTCATCTTATAGGCATTATAACATAATAAAAATTGAGATACAAGTGTGTATTGTTATTTATGTACAATTTTTTAATGAAAAAAAGCTACTTTATGACACACTAGTAAATTAATCCTCCTCAAACTTCAGAAAACGAATAGTGCAGTTATGTTGCATTAAATGCACAAAACTGCCACAAAATTTAGTAATTATTGTGATAACCCTAATAATTACTGCATTTTGTGGCAGTTTTTTAAAAAATTATATTTTTTTCTTTAATGTTGACTTTCTAAAGATAGGTTCTGTTTCAATTGACACCACTTCTCTTGGGAAGTCAGGATTCTCTATTCTCCAAAGCAGCTGTTGAACCAAACGCTTACCAACCTTTTGATTTCTTACAGCTACCGTTGTTAGTATAGGTTCTGCTTGAGTCAGTCCCTCAACATTATCGAATCCTGAAACAGCTACATCTTCAGGTACCGAATATCCTCTCTTTTTTAGGCATCGAATCGTGTCTAGTGCAATATCATCATTGGCACAGACAATCGCATCTGGGATATATGGAAAGTTATTAATTGCATCTTCAACTTCATAGGTCTTATAATAACGTAATGGTTTATGAGCAATTGCAATGATTGCTTCATCCATTTCCACTTGATTGAGACGATGTGCTTCACAAAAACCATCATAACGTTGTTTTACTGATTCACAGTAAGAGGTATCTCCAATGAACCCTATCTTTTTTAAACCATTATTCAGCATGAATTCTGTGATCTTTCGAATACTGTTCTTCCCCTCACACACCACAACATCATTGCTGTAGGTGGTATCAAAATTCTCCACTGGTGCATCTAAGAATACGCTAGGTAGCTTCAGCTTGAGAATCATATCAGTATACTTTTTGCCAAATACACTGATAAACAAAACTGCATCAACATTTTCTGTAAAATCTAGTGGCAGTACTAAGTTCGCCTCATCTTCATCACTGACAAAATTCAATCTTAGTTTGCATCCATTCTTATTTACTTCATCTGAGATTCCCATAATAATCGCATTCCAGAATACAGAGAGTTCTCTCTTGGCTAATACAACGATTGTTTTGTAATCGTTCATATTATTCTTTAACTTGAACTCACTTAATACAGAGGGTGATAATTTTAAATATCCCATATCACATGCCTTCTTAATTACCATGTATCTAGTTTCATAGGCAACTGTATCACTATTATTCAGCGCTCTTGCTACTGTATTTCTAGATAAATTTAATTCTTTTGCTACGTCTTGAATCGTTACCTTTCTCATTCTATCGTCCCCTATACTTTTTTCGATACTACTCTAGTAAAACTAATAGTGCATCCATAGTGCATTTGTAATTCTCCGTACTTTAAAGCTAGAAAAGGCTTCTATTTAACACCAATTTTACTACAATAGAGAAATAATATCAAGAAGTAATGTTTGTTATTTTACATTTTTGTTCTTATATGCATAATTGTCAATATAAAAATGAAACATAAATGCACAATACTTATGATAGCTCCTCGGTTTGATTGGTAAGGAACATGGCATCCCCAAACGAGAAGAAACGATACCTCATCTCAACAGCTGTACGATAAGCATTTAGAATATGCTCTCTTCCTGCTAATGCAGACACAAGCATTAATAATGTTGACTCTGGTAGATGGAAGTTTGTAATAAGGCAATCTAACACCTTGAACTCATACCCTGGATAGATAAAGATTTCCGTTGCTCTACTTTCAGCACGCACGGTACCATCTTCATTCGCCGCTGATTCAACAGTTCGACAGCTTGTTGTTCCAACACAGATAATTCTTCCACCAGCTTTTTTTGTCTGATTTATTTTTTCAGCTTCTTCTGGTAAAATTTCATACCATTCAGAATGCATATGATGCTCTAGAATATCTTCCTCTTTGACTGGACGAAAAGTTCCTAATCCAACATGTAAGGTCACATTCGCGATGGTTACTCCCATCGCTTGAATCTGTTGTAACAATTCGGTTGTAAAATGTAATCCTGCTGTTGGTGCCGCTGCTGATCCTTCATTCTTTGCATATACTGTTTGATAACGGTTCTTGTCTTTTAATTCATGTGTAATATATGGAGGCAATGGCATTTGACCTAACACGTCTAATATTTCTTCAAAGATTCCATCATACGTAAACTTAACAAGGCGATTGCCATCGTCCATCACTTCAATAATCTCACCAATCAAGCTACCATCACCAAACTTAATCTTCGTACCAACTTTCGCTTTTTTCCCTGGGCGAACGAGAGTCTCCCAGACATCATTTGGTTGTCTCTTTAATAAAAGCAGTTCTATGATGGCGCCTTCCTGTGGATAGCTATGGCCAGGTGCTAGCGGTTCTGTTTTATCAATGATTCTTTCACCAAGTAATCGAGCTGGAATGACCTTGGTATTATTAAGTACAAGGCAATCTCCTGGCTTTAGATAATGAATAATATCACTAAAGCGTTTGTGTTTCATCTGACCATTCTCTTTATTTAATACAAGAAGTCGTGAACTGGAACGATCCTCTAATGGGTCTTGTGCAATTAATTCTTCTGGTAAATCAAAATAAAAGTCTTGTGTTTTCATCGTTTCTCTTCCTTCTTATTTTTCTTATATATTTCTTTGTTCTACCTTCAACTTAACACTATTTTAAATTTTGAAACAGTACTCCCCTGAAAATAGTATTGTATAATTTCTCGAAAGGAATACCCTTTCTTTGCCATTCCCTTAGCTCCCGATTGACTCATACCGACACCATGACCATAACCAAGACCTACAAAATAGAACACACTCTCCTTATTTGGACTATCTTTTATAAAAGGTGTTAGATTATCAGCACTTTTCACTATATAGATGCGATTTTTGGTGTCATTCAGTGCTGTAACTTTGTTAGAACCATCAATGACATAACTACTATTCAGCTCAATGTCAGCTTTTCCTTCCGCTCCCAAAGCAACCACGGCATCTGAATTATCCTGATAGGATACAACCTTAAACTTCGTACTATATAAATCTAACACTGTGCGTATCTTCTCCGATTTTAAAATAACAGAATTGTTATCAGACATCACCTGAAGTGTATACACTCGACCTGAGGATGTCATGATTTGAGGGATGATAGTACGGACGGAACCTATGGTATGTCCAGATTCTTTTAATTTACCTAAAAGTTCAGCTTTCGTCATTGCAATTACCCATGGTGTTTTTTCAGGTTCTGTTTCATATTCATCTACAACACTTTTAAGAAATGGCTGCTTTATCCCCCATACATTTCTTACATCTGCAGTTTTACCTCCAGAGGTAGAGTAATAATAGGCTGGAATGACTTTATTCTCATATAGAATTACCAGGTTTTTCGTTGCATTCACCGCTGCATTCGTAGCAGTTGTCTCGACTTTATAACCTTTGTAAACCTGAGATGAGGTTGTATCACTTAATTGATATGCTGTTATTATGTTAGAATCTGTTCCGTAAGAAGTTTTTGAAATTGCATAACTTCGTGCACAAACCGCCTGTGCTTTTAAGGCCTCGGTTGGCCAACTGCTTGTCATCTCACTTGGTACAACCCCATAAAGATAAGATTCAATATTGACAATATTCACAGCAGTCAAAGTACTTTTTCCATAACGTCCAATCTCTATTCTTCCTCGATAGGATCTTGCACCTAAGTCAATAACCGCAACTTTTTCCTTATTTACAGTAATCGCCTTAAATTGTGGATAAGCATTCGCCCCGTTTGCATCCAATAGAATGGAAACACCATCTCCAGACATCTGTACCCGATGACCATTGTCTTGATATGGTCCATAATACGTATCCTCAAAGGAGCTCTTTAACTTCTTTTTGATTGCCGACATCTTATCTAGATCTTTTTCCCCACCAACATACACCTTCCAGTAGTTGCGATAGATACTAACTGGTTTTGCATCCACACCAATGGATTGTATTCTTTTTGCCATTTTTAACGCTGACTCATATGAGGTAAACTTCTTGGCAAGGACATAGTAATACCCAGTTGCCGGCGTAAAAGTAAAACCACTATTCGATGCAAATACTGCTTCATACGAATAGGAGTCATTGACACTGTAACCCAGTCCAATTTTTGTTGTTTTTATCGATAGTGTCGGTTTTCCTTTATAAAAATTGACCAAACCAACCCTAATATCTGTCATCTCTGCAGCTAATACAGAAGGTGTAAACCATGAAATCATCAGACAGATACATAAAAGAATCGCAATCATGCGATACCAAAGTTTTTTACTTTTCATACGAACCTCATTTGTAACTTTATTTCGACTTCGCATAGCAATATGGAAACTAAAGCTATTATAATGGAATTTATCACAAAAATCTACATTAGTAGTTGTATATTTTACTTTTTCCATTATAATATTTATAAATAAAGACCTAATATATTACATTAAAAGAAGAAAGGTATTGATATGAAGAATTCAATGACATTATATTCTACCGTACTTCCATTGTGGTTTCTCTTATTGTCTCCTTCCACCTGGATTGTACTTGCCTTAACACAATTGATTATTGTGAGCTTTGTTCTCTATGCTGGATTAAAGTACATAGATTACCCAGACCCACCAGCGATATGGAGAAAGAGTATCCTGTGGAATACGCTTTATGGATTTATCTCCTACCTACTCATCTGCTTACTCTTCTTATTGACGAATTTGATTCCTGATCATAATGCATTTGGTAAATGGGTTATTACAAATCTTGCACATCCATTAAATGTGAATCCTTTCACTAATGTTTTTTCACTTCTTTATGTTGTTCTTTGTTTATTGATTTGTGGGGCATTGGTATATTATGCAAATAAGATGCTATCCTTTCGTAATACTCCATTGACGAAGGAACAAAAGCATAAGGTATCCTTGTGTCTTGCAATATTCTCAGCACCCTACATAGCTTTGGTCCCAAGCATATTTTTATACCAATAATCCAATGAAAAAGGGTTGTTACATGATTGTAGTCTTAAGTCCACTCCACTCAAGACAAAATTATGTAACAACCCTTCCTTTTTATTCTAAAAATCCGATCGTAGGTGAGTAACGAAAAAACACCCTTCCTTTAATATACTTCTCATGTACAAAAGGCTGAGCCCAGCCTCTAGAATCCATAGAATTTGAGCGATTATCTCCCATCATAAAATAACAATCTTTTGGAATTACAAATTCTGTTGTCCCTTTATCCTGCGTTTGAACTCCATGAAGATATGACTCTTCTAATCGTTTCCCATTAATGTAGACAGCTCCATTATAAAAACTAATGGTTTCTCCTGGTAACCCAATGATTCTTTTTAATAGATCTTTCTCCGGATTCGCTGGATCTTCAAAAACAACAATATCTCCACGGTCAGGCTTAGAGAATAAATATGCAAGTTTAAACATCAACAAACGGTCTGTTGTCTTAACCGTTGGTTCCATTGAGCCAGTTGGTGTCTTAACCTTTTCAATCACGAATTCATTCACAATCTTCGCAAGAAAAAAGGCAACTAAGATAATAATAACCCAAGAAAGCAAATTCTTTTTCCAATCACCCTTCTTAGTTTCCTCTAAGGGTTTGTTCTTTTGTAGTTTCAAAGCTTTCAACTTATCTTTCGTTGCAGTCTCTAATTTTTCTTCTTCCATCTCTTTCACGATTCACCAACTTTCTAACACGATGATTTATTCTATTCCACCCCATGTTGGTGAATATCGAAACCATACCTTTCCTTTGATAGCATCTTCATGAACATAAGAATTCACCCAATATCGTGAGTCCCATGAATCATCTCGATTATCCCCCATCATGAAGTAACAATTTTCTGGTACAGTAAAGGTATCTTGGTCTTCTGGTATTGTCTCCATTCCATTGATATAATCTTCTTTTAGTTCCTCACCATCGATATAAACCTTACCATCTACAAAAGTGACGGTTTCACCTGGTAATCCAATGATTCGTTTTACATAATCTTCCTCCGGATTATCCGGATACTCAAAAATCACGATATCTCCTCGATCTGGATCTGAAAAAAGATATGCCAGTCGATTTCCAATAATTTTATCGCCAACCATGATCGTCGTTTCCATGGAATTCGTTGGAACGGCTGCTTTCACAATCACAAACCTTGTTACAAACCAAGCAAGTAGAAAACCTGCGACAATTACTAGAATCCAGCCTAGAATTTCTCTTAGCCAGTTGACTTTCTTTGTTATAGTTGTATCGTTTCCATTCGTTTGCATATTCTTACGTCCTATCTTTCTTTATTCCCAAAAAGGAATGTTGTTTGTTGCAAACCCATCTGGATGTGTACTATGCCACTTCCACGCAGAGGCGATAATCGCTTCTAACTCGGTATATTTTGGTTCCCAACCAAGTATGGTTCTTGCTTTTTCACTGGATGCAATTAATTTTGCAGGATCACCTGCTCTTCTTGCATCTACTACCTCTGGAATCGGATGACCAGTTACTTTTCTTGTTGCATCGATTACTTCCTTGACCGTAAATCCAACCCCGTTCCCTAAATTAAATATATTACTTACATTCCCTTTGCGTAGATACTCCACTGCCAGTATATGTGCTTGTGCTAAATCAGTCACATGAATGTAATCTCGTACGCAAGTTCCATCCTTCGTAGCATAGTCATCACCAAAGATTGTGATATATTCTCGTTTCTGATTCGGCACCTGTAGAATTAAAGGAATCAGATGAGTTTCTGGTGCATGCGCTTCACCAATCGTTGCACTTTTATGTGCTCCACAAGCATTAAAATAGCGAAGAGATACATAACGTAGGTTATGAGCAACACTCGTCCAGTGAAACATCTTCTCCATCGAAAGCTTTGTTTCACCATACGTATTCGTAGGATTGGTACGATCCGTTTCAAGGATTGGGATATTCTCTGGCTCTCCATACGTAGCAGCTGTCGAAGAAAATACAATTTTATCAATTCCATGAGCAACCATCGACTCAAGCAACACCTTTGTACCGCATAAATTATTATCATAATACTTCAGTGGGTTTGTCATAGATTCTCCAACTAAGGAATTAGCTGCAAAATGAATGACTGCATCAATGTTCTCATGTTCAAACACAGAATCAATAAATTCACGATTTCTGATGTCTCCTTGATAAAAACTTGCTTTCTCATGACCCGCTTCTATATGTCCGGTCTCTAAATTATCAACAATTACTACCTCTTCTCCTTGGTCAATTAATTCATATACGGTATGAGAGCCAATGTATCCAGCTC
>JAEZKD010000152.1 GCA_023415655.1 Bacillota bacterium
AATTTTAAGGGTTTTAAATTCCAATTCATCGAATTTCTCCTGAGCTTTGTCTTCCTTAATCTGAATCTTTAACTCCTCCAATTCGATTGGAAGCTCAATATCCTTTTTGATCGTAGCTAGCTTTTCACTTAGCATTGCTGCTTTTTCACCCACAAGCTCTGTATCACTCGTTTTTAATAAGGCGTTGATTGGAGTTCTCTTTATTCCAAGTGTCTTCCAAAACTCACTGATTTTTTTCTTACCAGCATCATCAAGATCACGAATCACCTCGTATAACTTCTCAACCGTTTCATATTCCTTAATCAAAGCGACTGCAGTTGCTTCACCAACTCCAGGCACCCCCTTAATATTGTCTGAACTATCTCCTTGAATTCCTTTTAAAGAAGGTACGGAAGAAGGCTTAATACCAAACTCTTTTTCAACCAATTCCGGTGTAAATAAGAAGGTACGATCTGGTGCATTCACTTCCTTACTTGAGATTCCATACTTCTCATATAGTTCCTCGGTCTTCTTGGCAGTGCTATGCAATAACCATAGATTCGTTCTCTCCGTGATTAACTGAAGATAATCGTTATCTTTAGTCAATAAGCGAATTGGTACCTCTTCCTCAAACTTAGCACACAAGGAACCAGAAAAATCATCTGCTTCATAACGTTTGTCCATCAGCTGAACGATGCCCATAGACTCTAATACTTCCTGGCAAAGCTTAAACTGATTACTTAATGGTACCAGCGTTTCTCCACGATTCCCTTTATAATCTGGATAAATCTCACGACGAAAGGTATCTCTACTCACATCCCAAACCACCGCAAGATATGTTGGCTTTTGCTCCTTAATGATTTTTAACATAACACGTAAAAATCCATACACTGCATTCGTGTAAACACCGGTTGAGGTCTGCATGATCTTAGGGAAGAACCGTTCCTTCTCCTCTGTTGTCTTAGCAAACATAATTTCCTTTGGTAGGTTCCCAAAAAATTGTGTTGTTAATAAACTGGAACCATCAATGATCAATAAAAATTCATTTTCCTTCATCTATGCTGATTACCTACTCTTTCTTATTTAATGACTACTTGTTTCCTTAGATGTCTCCTCAATTGAAGTCGTTGGCTCACTTGTTATTTCATCCTCTCCAGCTTGTAGCTGCTGTTCATACAAAAGTACAGGATAAATTCCATATTGATTCAGCTTACGGTACATAATATGATGAATCTCTTGTTTTCTTAGGACATATGCCTTTGCTACTTCATCATATTTTTCTACAACCTTAGAAACAGGATTATATTTATCTGGAATCCCACTATAATGTAGCAAGAAGGATGGTTTTTGTGGTTTAAAATAAGTGATTACCTGCTGTGTCACTGAGATACTTGAAATAATAACAAATCCTAGTGCAAGAATTAGAAGATAGAATTTCTTTCGAATCCGTGCATTCTTCATTTTTCGAATTCGATCAGCACTCGTCCTCAGCTTATTATCGAGCTCTTGAGAGAATTGATTGGACAATTCCTTGTCCTCATCCAGTAATTTCATTGCAGTCAAAAGCGTATAATACACTTCTAATTCTTCTCTACAATCAGCACAATGATTCACATGCTCGATGAATTCTTCTAATGTAGCCATGTCAAGCTGGTCATTGATAAATGCAGTTATGTTCGATTGAGCTTCCAAACAGGTCATGACTATCACTCCTTCTTTCATAATCAATAGTTTAATTCTACACTGAATTGCTAGAAAATGCAATTAAGAGCTAAAAAACCTTCCTGTTTAAAAAATTGTGTTAATTTTCTTAAAATTTATACTTGCCAAATACAATTTTATGTGTTAGAATAATCTTCGCTGAAAGGCAAGCGGATGTGGCGGAATGGCAGACGCATCAGACTCAAAATCTGACGGGTTCACGCTCGTGCGGGTTCAAGTCCCGCCATCCGCATCAAATGTAAATAAAACACTAGGTTTCTAAGAGATTAGATACCTAGTGTTTTTTGTTGTATCTAAATATCAGCCATCAGATTTTTGATAAAAATATTACTAATCTGAAAGGTGAATTATTATGAAAAAATAAGTGTTTAATAGACCAAAGATTATACGATTGGTGATTGTTTTAACAAATTTAACAAGTATTGTACAGTTAATAACCTAAGTTCCCGCACCATTAAGGTTTATCAATCTCATGATAGGATTCTTGGTAAGATAATAATGATATAATAAATAAAAGTAAAAATTCGGTGTATTGAGGTATCTTGTATGCATCTGGTATTTAAATTAAAATAGTTTCCAAACTACTTAAATGGAATGATCAATAATTGCAAGAAGAGTGAGCCCCTTACAATTATATAGGGTAAAATATTTATAATAAAACCAACAAAAAGGTATTACACTTTAATGATGTAGTACCTTTTTTCTCGTTGTTAATAATGGAAATATATGGTATCTTATATAATAATATAACAAAACTATAAGTATAGGGGTGGGGATAGACATGAGGAAGGTTCAGATTTCTTAAAAAACATATAGAGATATTACAGCAAGAACCATTGATTTACCTACAATTCTTATCGAATTTAATGGAGAAATAATGCTTTTAAAACAATTACATAGGTATCAGTTAAAGAATCATAGTCTACATAAATGAAGGGACGGGTAGAATGAATAGGAAAAGGAAAAGAATTATTACCTTAGTGATCCTCTGTTATATTGGAATGCTTACGGTAGGATGCAAACAAAATAACGAGGAAAAGTTCATTGATACGTCAACGATTAAGAAAGATGAGACGAATGAAATGTTTTCGGTAGCTCTTAATGCTACAATAACAACTGCTCCTGTAACTGTATCGACACCTACGCCTACCATTGTTTCGCCAGTTACGTCTAAACCAACACCTTCCATTGGATTGGTTCAAGAAGAGCGTGAGGCGCAGTCAATCGTTGCAGCGTACTATGATGATGAAAACCATGAAGAATATGAAACTGATTACTTATTATTAAATGAGATTAGGCTTGGTACTTCAGAAAAATACAAGGATACATTGGAAAATCGCATTTGTGCTGGTGAGATAATTACACTATCACATAACACGATGTTGGATTTGGATTTGAATGGAGCGCGTGAAAAAATATGCCTCACTTACGAAGCTGATATCAATTATAAAACGACTAAATATGAACTACAGGTTGGTTCTTGTGTCTACCAAGGAGAGGCATGGGGGTTAACAGGAGATCTATCTGCTGCTAGCCTAGGTAGAAATATTCAATTACTACTTGGAGCAGGGGGAGGAGACTATTATCAGATAGTCTTTGCTTATGATAAGACATACATGGATGAGCATACCTATTCTGAAGCCTTGCAAAAAATTGGTTCCGTGGGTGGTGTAAGCTCCACTGAGAAAAACTATTTTACTAGTGTAGCGTATGGGGCATTATTAGAGACTTGGAGTTATGATAAGAAGCAAGTACTATGCTGTGGTTATTTCGAAGAGGAAAGTAATAAACCAAAGTATGGTATTGCCAATTGTCCAGAAGGATACTACATAATAGGTAATATGAGACGAACCAAATGTGAAGTTCCACTTTATTCCACTACCACAGACGATAATATTAGTTGTGTCATACCTGTGGGAAGCTACGTTATGATTGTAGCAACGGATAATGTGGAATGGATTTACATTGATAATTGCGATACGTTTGATTCTGGGTGGTTGAAAATGAATCGAGACCATCCGTTTGAGTGTATCATAGACGGTGAATCCATTGATGGATATGAGGTGTTTGATTGGCTGTATAGAGCAGGTTAGCCATACGCACCTATGAAGTCTAATTACTTAAGAATACTAGGTGCCGAAGGAAGCAACCGATAAAAATATCCACGCAATAAAAAAACGGCAGTTTACACTGCCGTTAATTCTTTTATTAGATATGTTTTTTATTTCTTTACTGTTACTTTTACGGTCTTTTTAATACCATGGCACTCTACAGTAATAGTTGCTGTTCCAACATTCTTTCCTCTAATATAACCATATTTAGATATGGTAGCTACTTTAGGATTGCTTGATTTGAATGTAATAGTTCCTTCTGGTCCTGTTCTAGCCCAAAGCTTTTTCCCTTTTCCTACTGCAACTGTAAGCTCTGTCGCTGATACTCTTAACGCAGTCTCTTTGACCACAATCGTACATTGTGCTGTCATATCTCCTACAGTAACTGTGATAATTGCTTTACCAGCTTTTAATCCTCTAACCTTACCACTCGTATTTACACGTACCACATCTCTATTGCTAGATGAGTAAGAGATTTTTTCTTTATCACCATCTTTGTTTGTAGTGATGTTTGAAGTCGTTGATCCTTTCGTATAAAGAGTGATATAAGTTTTTCCTAATTTTAATTCTTCCTCTTTTTCTTCTTCCTTGTTCTCTGTTTCTTTCTCTGTTTCCTCTGGATTAGTCGTTGGAGTTTCAACCGGTGTAGATACTGATGGAGCACTCGGAACTATAACTGGAGGAATCACAATTGGTGGCACGACTGGTGCACTGCTTGGAGGAACTATAACAGGTGGAGTTACGTCAGGTGTTGGCTGAGGCGTTACTACAGGAGATGGAGTAGGACTTGCTTCTGGAGTAGGAGTTACTGTTGGTGCTTCTGGAGTCGGAGCTATCGTAGGAACTGGTGATGGAGTTACTATAGGAGTAGGTGAAGGAGTAACATCTACTGATACTTCTTCCTTCAATACTGTTACTGCATTGCTAATTGTTCCATCACTAAATTCCACTCCGAACATATGATATCCATTATCCAATGTCTTAATGAATTCTGAAGAGACTGTAATCGTCTTATCGTTTTCATTTACAGTATAGATATTACTTGCTGATCTCGTATTTGTTTCTGGATTCTTTCCATTAACTAAAATATTTTGTACTGTCGCATTGTCTATGCCTGATGTATATTTCATCACAACAACATCATCCTTAGAATTAAATTCTACATGAGAATTTAAGATCGCAGCCTGTGAACTATTATCAAAAGATCCTTCTTTGATCAAATAGAATTTATGCTGTGTTCCTTCATTGAAATGCAATATAAATTCATAATAGGAATCAGATAACGATTTGACATAAGACTTATTTAATACTACTGCATTTTCCTTAATAGAATAATCTGCTTTGCCTAGAACCACATCGTTGAATTGAATCTTTGTTAACTCAGTCCCTTTCATTTCGATTGGAATATACACATCTGAGTCAGACTCATCATAAAATACGCACATCTCGAATACCTCAGAAATCTCTGGTGTATCTAATGTTGTCACGTAAACATAGATAATATCAGTAGATCTAATTGTAAGACCATTGTGCGTTATTTCGAAATTGAACTCAATCTTAGCTATGTCTTTAGACTTATCAAACTCATTAGAAGGTATTGATATGCTATTACTAGATTGTATGTAATTAGCTTCTACTCCATCAACTGCAATGCTTTTTAACTCAACCATACTCGCTGAACCTTTTGTAAAAGTGACATTAAAATCCTTCCCTAATGTATGATCGAATTTATAATCGGCAGTTACATATGGAAGCTGAAAACTAAGAAAAGAATATGAAACGTTTCCTTCTTGAATTAGTACTTGATGTGCACTACTTCCATAATACACTTTTGCATGTACAGAACTAGAATTCTCAAATACCCCATTACCAAAGCTCGCCTTCTCTGGAATTGCAATATCAGTCAAATTAGGACAATTTGAAAATGCACCATCACCAATACTTGTTACACTGTTTGGTATTTCAGCATAAGTTAATGCTGCTAATCCATTAAAAGCACCTTGACTAATTGATGTAACGCCATACTCAATAATAACCTTCGTAATCTGATCTTTGTAATTGGATAGTAAGCTATTGATATCATCTCCCATCCCACCGTCTGTGTCTTTTAATACTGTAAGGATACCATCCTTTAGCAAAAACCTTACTCCACCACTAACTTGCTCAATTACCGTATTGGTATCATATATCTCTATACCAATATTGTTGTTGGTATTTGCTAAAGCAAGACTAGGAGCCAATGCTTGTTGTGTTACAATCATTCCTGATAAAGTTAAAACTATAAATTTTCTTTTCATCTGTATCTCCTCTTTTGTACATGTTATGTATTCTTTATCGGAAAAGATACTCCGATTGGCCAACTGAATATTTTTCCATATACAACAAAAGCAACAGAATCAACTGTCGCTCTCGTTATAGAGCGAGGACTTGAAACAACTTACATCACTTTCAAAAGAATCATATAAAAAGCTTCCAAAAGATGGAAGTAGTGATATAATGATAGACAAAGACAAACTTGAAAGTGTAGGTGAATATATGAACAAGAAAATTAAGATAATCGGATATGTTTTGTTGACAGTAGTGATAGCAATCGTAGGATACATAATTATTCATGAATTAGGCCATATGATTGTTATGCTGTCTGCAGGTGCGACGATTACAGATTTTAGTATATTGAAAGCTCATGTTATTGGAGTTGGAGGAAATTATAGTTATGTATCAAATTTATGGCTTCATGCCAATGGAGCTTTACTTCCTATGGTTGTATCTTTAATATACACGCTGTTCTATAGAAAGAAAATCAAGAGCCTGTTTTATCATATATTCTCATATTTCATTTCAATTATTTCGATTGGATCTATGTTTGCATGGGTAGTGATTCCTTTTATTTATATGCAAGGTAATGCACCTGCTGGAGATGATGTTACTAAGTTTTTACATAAATTCACACAGGAATATCACCCATTAGTTGTGAGTGCAGTTGCTATGCTAATCATTGGATTAGATGTGTTTGTAATAATAAAAAAAGATATTATTAAGAATTTTATCCGAATAATAAGAGAATGATAAATACCAATCTATTGCTTCAAGTCCCCCCATCTTAAAAATCCTGAAATCCTATCTTATTTTTATAGGATTTCAGGATTTTTTTCACTCCACTCATTCTCTATCTTCTTTTATTTCTACAACCTACCTCTTCCTAACATCCTGCAGAATACGTTTTTTCTGAAAAAATACCGAGAACAATATCACAATTAAAACAAAATTAAGTACTAAAATTCCGATTCTTCCTATCGTAAGCTCACTTCCCATAAGTATATCATTTGCAACACTTGAATAGAAAAGCCCTGTAATGCATTTAGTTTGTGGCTGCAAGATCCCTATCATAGGCATAAAGAATATGATTAGAATAACAGGCAGTGCAACTAGTGAAACACTCATCAGATTGGGTACTGAAACTCCAATCATTCCACCTATGACCATGGAACAGACCGCACAATATAGAATAATGATATCATGTTGAACAGAAGTATCTGATTGTAATGCTCCCAGCACTACAAATGCTAATAACCCAAATATGATACACGTCATAAGAGCAATCATGATACCAATGATATATTCTAAGGTACTAACACCAGATAGCATCAATAGCTTCAAGGTCCCTTTCTCCTTTTCTTCTGCTACAATGGTTGCCATAATCATAATCGGTACTAGAATCACATGCATTAGAACAAATGCTTCGCCTTCCTTCGCAAACATATCCTTTGCTATGAGTGACAGAATAAAATACATGATAGGAAATAGAAAAATTATCATTATCAATCTCTTATTATTGAAGATATCTCTGTACTCTTTTTCTAAGATACTTCTGACTGTCCTAAGCTTTTTCAACCTTTCTACCTCCTAACGACTTTCTTAAAGACATCCTCCAAGGATGGCTCCATGGAATGTATGGAGACTATGTGTTCCTTTAATAAAAGAATCAATTCCTCATAATCCTTTTTCAAAGATAAGATCCGTTTACTTCCATCCTTTAATGTGATTTCTATGTTATCATCCTGCCAGTACTTTCGTTGGATTACTTCTGGCTTATCATGTTCCACCAGTTTTCCTTGATACAATAACCCAATCGTATCACATAGGAGAGTTGCTTCTTGCATATTATGTGTGGTAATAAAGATTGTAGCTCCACGTTCTTTTAATTGTAAGATTAATTTATGAATCAGTTCAGCTGTTAATGGATCTAATCCGTTTGTTGGCTCATCTAAAAAGAGGATATCCGGAGAATGTATCATAGCTCTCGCCAAACTTAATCTCTGCTTCATTCCGGTGGATAGTCTTTTTACTGGTTTTGTTATACTATCTTCTAAGCCCACAGCTTTTAATGTTTCCATTACTTTATTATTAGGAATGCCATGAATATCAGCAAATAGCTTTAAGTTACTGTAGCAAGTCAGTCGATCATAAAACGCCTCAGAGTCTAACATAATCCCAATTCGTTGATAGACTTCCTTCTTAAATTCACTCATATCTTCTCCCAATAGATAGATCGTACCCTTTTTACATTGTAATTGTCCAGTCATCAATCTTATCATTGTAGTTTTACCCGCTCCAGATGGACCTAATAATCCGAAGATTTGTCCAGGACTAATACTGATTTGTATATCATCAAGAATCTCCTGATCACACTTTGCATAGGAAAAGGATAAGTTCTTAAGCTTGATTACTTCTTCCATTGTAGATCTCCTTCATAATACTATATACATAATATACGAACTAGCAGTAGCAATATTACTAATTACTTCGTCAATGACAAAATTGTCGACTTATTTTGGTTTATGTATTCTTCGAAACCTCAATAATCTTTCGTTTTCTTCTATTTCTTTCCTGTCAAGTATGCTATTTTACTGGACTTCTACTTATTCTTCCACATAATCCCTCAATTAACATATTTCTTACATTGCGATTTTTTCCTTTATCATAGAAAATAATTATACAAGTATACAATGTTTACGAAAGGGAAAAATAATATGTTTAAGAAAAGAGAAAAACAACAAAAAACCTCTTTCGTTGAAAGAGTTGGACATAAGATTCCAGATCCTGTCATGATCTTTATTAGTTTGTTCGTGATTGTAATGCTACTCTCAGCACTTATGGGTGGGCATACATTTGAAACTCTAGGAAAAGATGGTGGAATCGTTTCTTACGAAATTAAAAATATGTTCTCCTCTGAGAACGTTCGATGGTTATTTGATAATGCATTAGTAAAGAACTGGTTAACTTATGGTAATGGTATCCTTGGTGTAATCCTTATCATTATGTTTGGTATTGGACTCTCCGAAGAATCTGGCTTGTTATCCGCTTTGATTCGTAAATTAGGTGGTAACTTACCTGTTCGTTTTCTTCCATACTTATTAGTATTCCTAGGAATTATTAGCAATATCGCATCTGATGCAGGGTACATCGTATTAATTCCACTCGCTGGTTTACTCTATTTAGGGATTGGTAAAAATCCTTTAATCGGTATGTGTGCTGCTTTTGCAGGTGTATCTGCCGGCTTTAGTGCGAATTTAATTCCTTATGCTGTGTCTGATATTGTCGTTGGTAACAATGCACAAATCTTTGCAGAATCACAAGGAGTTCCATTTGTATCTTATCTAGGAAAAGAGTTGAATGGACCATCCATGAACTACTTCTTCCTAGTTGCATCCACCTTCTTATTAGTTCTTATTGGTGGTTTTGTTACGAATAAATTCATAAGACCTAAATTCGAAAAAACCTCTTATCTAATTCCAGAGGATATGAACGTGAAGGACTATGCAGTTTCTGATGTTGAACGTAAAGGATTACGCTTTGCTGGTCTTGGTTTTCTTTTAGCAATTGCTTGCCTTGTACTACTTGCCTTTGGACCATTAGCTCCTTATGTCAATGATGAAGGAAAAGAAGTTACTCCATTCATTGATAACATCATTCTATTAATTACGTTTGTTTTCTTCTTAAGTGGTTTATTCTACGGAAAAGCAACTGGTAAATTCAAAAAATCCAGTGACATTGTAAAAGCAATGTCAAAGCAAGTAGGTGGTATGGGATATATCATTGTTTTAACTTTCTTTAGTTATAACTTCCTTGCATTACTTTCCTATACTAACTTTGGAACTTATGTCACTTATCTTGGAGCAGAAGCATTAAAATCACTTGGGCTTGCAGGTTCTCCTAGCCTACTCATCATTGGTTTTATCCTGATCACCTCCATCATCAACCTTTTCGTTGGTGGTTTAACTTCCAAATGGATGTTACTTGGTCCAATCTTTATTCCAATGTTGTTCCAAGCAAATCCAAACATGACTCCAGATGTTGTTGGTGCAGCTTATCGTATCGCTGACTCTTCTACCAACATCATCACACCATTAATGAGTTACGCTGGTGTTGTATTGATGTACATGAAGAAATACAAACAAGATTTTAACATCGGCCAAATGGCATCTGCAATGCTTCCATATTCGATTGCATTTATGATATCTTGGATTTCATTGCTCTTCCTATTCTTAGGATTAAAGCTTCCATTAGGATTCTAATACAAAGATCACAGGCTCTTTTCTAAAAGAAAGCCTGTGGTCTTTTTCTATTCCACGTATCTTTTAAATAGCGTCAAAGCTCCTAATCTCCCTATGTTATGTGTTCTCTTTGTTCTTGACATTGCTTATGATACTAGCTAAGATTGATTTATTATATATCACGGAGGAAACAACAGTGCCACAACCAAAGCAATATTCCCTCAACGACATAACACATTACTATGTTTACGGCCGTACCACTTTATGCCGTGATCCACTTCCTTTATTCTGGACTGGTAGTGGAATTGAACTTAGAGTCAAAGCAAGTGAATTATGGATTGAATTTGAAAGCAATTATGAGACACACGAACAATGGATTAGTGTATCAATCAATGGAGCCTTTATTAGCCGACAGATGCTACACACTGGCAAGCAAACTGTCTGTATGTTCCGTAATATGAATCCAGAGGAGGCAAAAGAAGTTCGAATCTACAAAGAGGTTCAAGCAATGTCAGGCGATGATAAGTCCATGCTCTTAATACATAACGTAATCACGGATGGTGAATTCCTCCCAATTCAACCAAAATCATTAAAAATTGAAGTCATTGGTGATAGTATCACTTCCGGCGAAGGTTCGATTGGTGCCAAAAAAGAACAGGACTGGATATCCATGTTCTTTACCGCATGTCAAAACTATGCTATATTACTCGGTCAAAAACTAGATGCCGATGTTCGCATCATCTCCCAGAGCGGTTGGGGTGTCCTCTCTTCTTGGGACAATCATCCTCGGCATACACTTCCTAGCATTTATGATCAAGTTTGTGGTCTATGCTACGGCGAACGTATTGAAGCTCTTGGTGCTCAGAGAGAACATGACTTTGTAAGTTGGCAACCTGATGTGATTGTTGTGAATCTTGGCACGAATGACGGGGCTGCCTTTTCTCAACCTGCATGGAAGGACGAAGTAACAGGAGAAAGCTTTCAACAAGTTACATTAGAAGATGGATCTCTAGATCCTAACTGCACTCATCGCTTTGAAGTCGCTGTACAACATTTCTTACATCAATTACGAGCACATAATCCGAATGCAAGGATATTATGGGTTTATGGAATGCTGAGTGATTTGATGCAACCCTACAT
>JAEZKD010000299.1 GCA_023415655.1 Bacillota bacterium
GATAAGATATCCCATAGCATAAGCTAGTAAGACCCCTTGAAGACGACAAGGTAGATAGGACAAAGGTGGAAGTGTGGTAACACATGGAGCTGATTGTTACTAATAGGTCGAGGGCTTAACCTTAAAATTTGTTTGTAAAATTTCAATGTGAAGTATAATTGTCAAATGCAATTTATAATGAACGGCTCCATGGTCAAGCGGTTAAGACACCGCCCTTTCACGGCGGTAACAGGGGTTCGAATCCCCTTGGAGTCATAAATAATTTGATGGAATAGAAAGCGGAAGTATTGATAAATTTAATACTTTCGTTTTTTTAGTTTAATACTTATGTCAGCTGTTAGTCAGGATGGAATAATATTCACTACTCACTGATATATAAAATTTTGTTTACCAAATGATAGCCATCCCATCCAATTAATAGAAACTCACTGTTCAATCAAATCTAAAGTAGTGGTAACATACGAAAAAAAATGTTAGTATAAATCAATCGATAGAGTAAAGAAGTTGAAAGTATCTCATAATTCTATAGGGATATCAAATAAAACTCTAATTTTTGGTGATACTACACTTGCGACCGTTATTAATAAAGATACATTAGACAGTTACGGGATAATTATCAAAGGATCAAAGAAATTTAAAATTTTACCAAAGTTAAAATAGCTGCAAATAAATTGTAGAAAAAGTTCAAAAAATTGCGAAAATTATGTTGACAGACACAATATCATATGATATACTAAAAAGGTAGTTAAGAGACACAAGGCTCCATGGTCAAGCGGTTAAGACACCGCCCTTTCACGGCGGTAACAGGGGTTCGAATCCCCTTGGAGTCATAAAGAAAGCGAATGATTAAGAGTGAAACCATAGAAAAATCTTTGGTTTCACTCTTTTTTGGTTAAGAGAAATCCCACAAGAATATACCGAAGAACAAGCTCAGCATAGAGCAATGATAGCAGAAAAATATGGTTTTAAAGATATTTATTATACTTTGTTTTTTCGAACGAGAACTTTCTCTGCAAAAGAATACATAACATTACTTGGTACATACTCAGACCATATTGCGATGGATGAAACAATAAGAGTTGAATTCTTCTCAAAGATTGAAGAAGCAATCGATAGATATGGTGGAACTATCACAATCTATGATACCATCGATTTGCAGTTAGCTAGAAAGCCATAAAAACTAATCTAATAACAAATTGTTTGTGGGTATTTATCTAACATTTGAATAATATCTAGGATACATGCTATCAAAATTAGTAATTGTAGTTATAATTTTTATAATATATTTTGTTTATTTCTAGAAAAAAAGTTATATCATCACACAAAAATTTTAATAGACAAATGTATTATGATATGCTAATATTTCTGCAGGATTATTCAAATAAATAGAGAGGGAGGATGGCCTCCTAAGCGTAACTACTTGGTGAACCGTACATAAGAACATGGATATTGATGTTCATTTCATAAGATACCTTATTTACACGCGAAAACGTAACCGATAATTAATGATTATCGATTTGGTTTTTGCGTGTTTTTTTTCGTATGTAACAAATAAGGACGTAAAGAGAATGATAGAATCATACGGCAGCATAAAGGAGGAGGATGAAATTACAAAATTTGTGAAAAGGGACATCCATTACATAATAAAGTGCTAAGACTCATAGCTACGCTAGAAAGATTGAGAGTAATCCACATACAATGATGAAGAAAACAGATATCAAGTATGAATAGATAAGGAAGGTGTCGTTAAATGAAAGAGATGAAAGAAGTCGATGAGGAAGTACCACTTAAGCTTCCTAAGGTTAAAGTAGGAATTACCTATAACTTAAAAAAAGGAATTCAGAGTGAAGCTGTGGACAATGAAGCTGAGTATGACAATATTGAGACGGTTTATGCAATCCAAAGAGCATTGGAAGGTGCAGGAGCAAAGGTTATCTTAATGGAGGCAGATGAAACCCTACCTGAAACCCTAAAAAAACATCCGGTAGACATTGTATTTAATATTGCGGAGGGGATTCGTGGTCGAGGACGTGAAGCACAAATTCCAGCGTTATTGAATATGTATGGGATTCCGTACACAGGTTCCGATGAGACAACACTTTGCATTGCTTTGGACAAAGCATTAACAAAGCGTTTATTATCCACCTTTCATATCAATACTCCTCGTTATGCAGTGATCTCTAAGCATAGTAAGGCAAAGCTTAGTCAGTTGCGTTATCCAGTCATTCTTAAGCCAAATGCAGAGGGTTCTAGTAAAGGAATCTCTGATATTAGCATTGCAAATGATGCAAAACAGCTACGTACTCTTGCAGATAGAAACTTAGTAATTTATGATCAGGATATGCTGGTAGAAGAATATATTGAAGGAAGAGAATTTACCGTTGGATTGCTTGGCAATGGAGAAGACGTTTTCGTATTCTCACCAATGGAAATTGTATATAAAAAGGAGACTCAAGAAAGCTATCATGTTTACAGCTATAATGTAAAGCAAGATTATGAAAACTATGTACAATATGAATGTCCTGCCAATATTGATGAAGACATCATCAATCAGATGGTAAAAGATTCGAAAAAGATCTTTAATGCACTATCCTGTCATGATTTTGCACGTATCGATTTTCGTGTCTCTAAGGAAGGAAAGGTATTCTTTATCGAAATCAATCCACTCCCTGGATTGGCTCCGAACTACAGTGATTACCCAATGCTTGCTGAATTTAATGGGATGAAACATGAACAGCTTGTTGTTTCTGTGTTAGCACAAGCGTTGAAACGCTATGGGATTGGTCAGGTGATGTAGCATGATCAAATGTGATGACTATGCAATAAGATACCCAAACTGGAATGATTGGAAGTGGCAATTCGCACATCGAATCACAACGGTACAAGAATTATCTAAGATCGTTGATTTAACGGAAGAGGATAAAGAGAAGATTAGCCAGTGTTTGAAGCTATTTCGTATGGCAATTACACCGTATTATGCAAGTTTGATTGATACGAATAATCCAATGGATCCAGTGTGGAGGCAAGCAATACCATCGATTGAAGAGACCTATCCTTGTCCTCATGATATGCACGATCCATTAAATGAAGAAGCGGATAGTCCAGTGCCACATATTGTACATCGCTACCCTGATCGAGTTCTCTTTCTTGTAACACTACAATGTTCAATGTATTGTAGGCACTGTACGAGAAGACGT
>JAEZKD010000232.1 GCA_023415655.1 Bacillota bacterium
AAGATAAGATATCCCATAGCATAAGCTAGTAAGACCCCTTGAAGACGACAAGGTAGATAGGACAAAGGTGGAAGTGTGGTAACACATGGAGCTGATTGTTACTAATAGGTCGAGGGCTTAACCAAAAGGTTTGTTTGATAAAATTTCAATGTGAAGTGAAAAAAGACATTCGATAACTATCCACAGATGATGTTGGTAAGTATCGAAAAAAAGTGAATACAAAAAGTAAATGAAGTGTGAACTATTCACAGCTTCATTTTTTTTATGCATTTTTCTACATGGAAATGTACATTCATCATGTACTAATCAATAAAACTTATAACATGGAACATATTAATAGTTAAAGATATTCAACAAAATCTATAACATGGAACATATTCATAGTTAAAACTAATTAAAAAGACGATAACTTCTTACTTATTCCTTGCTAAAAAACAACCAATCGTAAATCACCAATTTTCTAAATGACTTAAAGCAATTGTAGAACTAAATAGAATTCCTCAGTGTGATTACTTAGAGATAACTAACGGAGAATACCGTCTAAATCTTTGCAATATATATTTTGAGAATGGGGCTATACAGGCAGCTGAGATCATCATACATTGCTGTGCGTAAAAAAAGGTTATGGAATCATTGATACGATTCCATAACCTTTTTTATGTCTACTAATTATTTACTCAAATTGAATCCACTTAAGATTAAAGTTACTTCCAGGCAGGAAGAGAATTGTTACGGTCTGTAAGCCAGTAATATGAGGTATGTCAAAGGAACGTTCCTCATATCCATCACTATATAAGAATTCTGCAATTTGTAAAATGCTATCGGTAGAACTTGTGAATTGAATATGAATGGTATTACGTTCAATTGGAGAGCATCCACAAATCTTTAAACGATGGATTCCTTTTGTTCCAAAATCCATCTGATCATATTTAAGACTAACATTATTACCAATTCCAACGATGGCATCGGATGCTAAGGTGAAGCTATCACCATATATGGAATCACATTCATTTGCGTGAAGTTTTGCAAAGGCTTTTTCTAGCCTTGTAAACTGGAAGCCTTGAATGCTGTACCTACGATTCAAAACAAGGCAAATGGTGGTTATGCCTTTTACTCGGCGCTTGAGTTTATAGGTTACTTTCTGATACTGAAGCCAAAGTGGTTCTTTATCGTAGATTACAGTTGCAAGTAATTCACTACCTGGCTCATTTGGCATGCCTTCATAGATTTGAATGGTCTTTGGTTCCTTTTCTAGGGAATAGACAGGTATGGTGATCTCATCGGAACCATAAGAGCCAAAATCAATATTCTCAAAACCGATATAGCTCTCATTATTGGAACGTGTAGCTACTCCATGTTCAATTCCATTGGTTAATTCACAGTTGCTTTTTGTATACAAGGCTCCATATACAAATTCATAAGGATTAATGGTTGCATTGCCTAAACCAGAGATTTCAAACTCAAGCTGAGAGAACAAATCAACGTTGGAACCACCATTCTTACAGCTACATCTAAGTATGGCTTTTCCATCACCAAGCGCATGTATGGTTGCCTGTTCTCCTTCAGAGGATACGGTTGCAAGATTAGAAATGATACCACTCTCATTTGTTATTTTCCACTCAAGATCGCGATAGGACGCCTTGGCAGGATGTAGCTTTACATAAGCTTGTATTGTAGGCATAGCTTGATTTAAGTGGGTCCCATTTGGGCTAATAATCTCAAGCTTACGGATTGGGATTTCATCGTTTGGTAGGGAAGGATGATTTTTCATCGTTGCACTTACTCCTATCTCACAAGGAGCACTCTTTGCCGTAAGTAAAAGAGTACTTGATGGCAAGGTAGGTGAGGAAACCTCCACATGAATTGGTCCAGGAGTTGTGGTAGCAGCAATAACAGCGAGTAGTTTACCTGAGAAAAGGCGACGACTGGTACCTTTGTACTCATCATAGTCTGTACTATCTCCATTATCTAAGCCAATCAAACGACCTTCACCAGTTACAGTAACTTCTACTCGATTGTTCGCATTCTGAACTGAATTGCCATTCTGGTCGAGCATGGATATCTCCACGAAGATAAGATCCACACCATTAGCCATCAATTCTGTTTTGTTTGGTTTTAGGACAATAGTTGCAGCATCCTCAAAAGAAGCTTGTACATCAGTAGCAATGATTTGATTAAACTCATCATAAGCGACTGCTTTTAAGACTCCTTTTTCGTAAGGAATCACAAAGTCAGCGGTTAACCTTGTTCCAGTATTATGATCAATTTCGTAACTTCCTTGTAAAATGTCATTAAAGTATAACTCAATCTTAGGTGCATTGGAGCAAACACGGACATCAACTAATTGCCCTTGATTAAAATCCCAATATGGAAGGATATGAACCATTGGAGCCTTTTTGTAGTCCGTCCATTCAGCTTGGTATAGATAATAACTATCTTTTGGAAAGCCTGCTGTATCAATTTGACCAAAATAAGAATTCTTTGTAGAGTAAGGCGTAGGTTCTCCAATGTAATCGAAGCCAGTCCAGATAAATTGTCCTGCACTAAAATGAGCATCTCGATCCTTCGTAATACAATATTCCGTGTTGATAGCACCCCAGCTTGTTGTACTATTACCAAGTGAAGAGCATTGTTCATCCTCATCAGATAATACAGATTGAGCATAAGGGAAGTGATAAATACCCCGACTTTGGACGACGGAGGAAGTCTCGCTACCATAGATGCACCAGTGTGGATATTTGGTATGGTGCTCCTCATAAAGTTTTTCTGCATAATTATATCCAACAACGTCAATGAGCTCAGCACATTTTTGGGCACCCTCCCAAGCCATGTAATTTGAACCAATGGTAATTGGTGCATGATTCAGATAATCATATTTATGTACAAGATTCATTAAACGTAACGTGATTTCCTGACCATGCTCATCCACATGGGTATCGTAGATTTCATTGCCGATACTCCATAAGATGACAGATGGATGATTCCGATCACGTTGAATCCAACTTTTCACATCTTTGTCCACCCACTCCTTAAAGAAACGAGCATAATCGTAGTTGGTTTTTGAACGCTCCCACATATCAAAACCTTCCGAATTAATTAAGAAACCAAGCTCGTCAGCTAACTCCATCAGTTCTACCGCGGGCATATTGTGTGAGGTACGAATTGCATTAACACCCATTGTCTTTAGAATACGAAGCTTACGTTCTAACGCTGTCTTGTTCATTGCTGCACCGAGACATCCAAGATCATGGTGTTCACAGCAACCGTTAATTTTAACGTGCTTACCATTTAGATAAAAGCCAAGGTCAGTTGTAAAGTCTATGGTACGAAATCCAAATTCAGAAACTTCAGTTTATATTATTATACCTTCATGAATTAGCTCAGTCTTTACTAGATAAAGATGAGGGGATTCAAGATCCCAGAGCTTTGGCTGTGATATACATAATTCTTGCATAACGATAGAATTATTTGGATAAGTAACTGAAGTTTCTTTGGTGGCAACAAGAACTGGTTCTCCATCCACATTCTTATCATAGATGGACTGGGATAGAAGATAGTCAGTACTTGTGGTTGTTATGTGATTGGTTAACTCAGTATGAATGCTAACCATCCAGTGATCAGATGCCTTAGTAGGAGTCACATAGATGCCGTCTGGAATGATATGAACGTTCGGATAACTCTTTAACCATACACTCCGATAGATACCAGCTCCAGAATACCATCTTGAGTTTGGAGCTTCATGTACTACTTTTACAAGTATTTCATTTTCTTCCTTGGTTAAATAGTTCGTAATATCAAATTCAAAGGTGGAATATCCATACTTCCATTCCCCCACCATTTCATCGTTGATGTAAAGAGTAGAATTCATATAAACGCCCTCAAATCGTAGAGAATAGCATTGATCTTCCAAAAGAGAGGATTTATTAAGGATTCTTTTGTACCAACCTTCACTTGTTTCATACAAGTTCTTTACGTTGTATATTAGCCAATCATGTGGTAAATCAACCGGTTCCCAAGCTATTGTATCTGAGTGAATCTCAGTAAGAGTTTGACCAAGTGGTTGCTTAGTAAATACCCATTTATCATTGAAACGTTTCTTTATACTCATACGCATCCCAGTCCTTTCATGGATAGTTTATTGATAATACAAATCTTCTCATAATGAAAGGTCGAAAACAATGGACAATCATATACAAATTATATTAATGGTAGAAGAACATACATTACAGGCTGTATAAAAGGAGAATGGGTTAGAAGAAATTCTCATAGGCTCACTTTCCTTGCAATTCAAAAAGCATTGTAGTACAATAAATTGAAAGTTGATAGGAACTAAAAATAGGAGGTTAGGAATGATAAAAACAGTAGTATCTGTAGGACTTCCAGTACTAGAAACCTTGCATATTAAAAAAAATCGTATCGAACCATTACCGCCTAAGAAGTCAAATAAAAGAATTTGCGTACTCACTGGAATACATGGTGATGAACTCGAGGGACAATACATATGTTATCAATTGATTAAGAAATTAAATGAGAATCTTGATCTTTTAGAGGGAACTGTAGATGTTTACCCTTGTGTCAATCCACTCGGTATGGAAAGTATCACAAGACGAATTCCAACTTTTGATCTTGATATGAATCGTAGTTTCCCAGGCGACATGGACGGGGATATGTCAGAGTTTGTTGCAGCAAAATTAGTCGAAGATATCACGGGTTCTGATTTCTGTGTGGATTTGCATGCTAGTAGTATATTTTTACGAGAAGTACCGCAAGTGCGTATGAATAAAGAATATGAGACAACACTATTACCTTATGCGAAATTAGTGAATACGGATTTTGTTTGGGTACATTCTTCACCGACAGTAGAGGAAGCTAGCCTTTATCATAGCTTAAATCTAATTGGGGTACCAACACTAGCAATCGAAATGGGAGTAGGAATGAGAATTACCACCTCCTTTGGAGATCAGATTCTGGATGGAATCTTTTGTCTAATGAAAGAACTAGGAATCTGGAGTGGAGAGGTGATTACACCTAAAGAGCCAATTATTTCAACCGATCGCGATAAAGTAACTCTAATTCATGCGGAAGCTTCGGGCGTTTTTATACCGAGGGTGGAACATTTGATGGATATCAAAGCAGGTGATCGGATGGGGGAAATCGTAGATACCCTCACAGGAAAAGTGGTACAGTCAATTTTAGCACCATGCGATGGAATCATATTTACACTCAGAGAATATCCAGTTGTGTATCATGGATCACTCATTGCAAGAATATTAGGAGGTGCTTAAGATGTTTCAGGAAGTGATACATACCGTAAAGGCACCATATCGTGATGATATGCCTATCCTTGGTTTTCGATTTGGAAAAGGTGATAAAGCAGCGTGTATTGTCGGACCCACAAGAGGGAATGAAATTCAACAACTTTATATCTGTTCACAGTTAGTCAAGGAATTATCTCGACTAGAGAAAACTGGTGCCATCTTAAATAATAATGAAATACTTGTAATACCGACCATCAATCAATTTAGCATTAATATAGAGAAACGATTTTGGGCAATGGATAAATCGGATATCAATCGAATGTTTCCAGGGGACGTAAAAGGAGAGACGACACAGCGAATTGCAGCTGGTGTCTTTGAAGCAGTAAAAGGATATAGCTATGGTATTCAATTTGCTAGCTTTCATACTCCAGGTGAATTCATACCTCATGTAAGAATGATGGAGACGGGGCATGAAAGTATTAGTCTTGCGAACCTCTTTGGACTACCATATGTACTGACTAAAAAACCACATCCTTTTGACACAGGAACACTGAATTATTGTTGGCAGTTGAATGGAACGAATGCATTTTCTGTTTATACACCTGCCACCTCACATATTGATGAGAAATCTGCAAAACAAGCGGTATCTTCTGTGTTGCGCTTCTTAACTAGAATGGGGATTATCAGGTATAACTGTCACAGTGGATTTATTGCAAGTATTGTAGAGGAAGATACCCTGATGCCGATCAAAACCGATGTTTCGGGTATTTATCGGGCGTTAAAAAAACCAGGAGATGAAGTAAAGTTTGGAGATATCTTAGCGGAAGTTGTAGATCCGATTGAAGGAGAGGTAATCTCACAGATTATTGCTCCAAGCGATGGGATTATCTTTTTTGCGCATAGCAAACCGCTTGTCATCCAAAATTGTATCGTGTATAAAATGATACGAAGGTTACATGAATAAAATTGGCATGTAAATATGAGTTAAGGACAAAGAGGATATGAACATACATACAAAAAAAGAATTTCGATATGGGTTGAAACGAGGGTTACCAATTGCAATAGGATACTTACCAGTTTCCTTTGCTTTTGGATTAAATGCGGTTTCTGGAGGCATACCTGCACCACTGGTTATCTTAATGTCCCTAACAAATCTAACAAGTGCAGGACAGGCAGCAGGTGCTGATTTGATCATACAAGGAGCAGGGTATTTTGAACTTGTTCTTACAATTTTTGTAATCAACATTCGATATATGCTCATGTCACTATCGATTTCTCAAAAGGTGGAAAAGAATGTGACGTTACCACAACGTCTTATCTTTGCATTTGGAATTACAGATGAGGTGTTTGCTGTTTCGTCAATGGAAGAAGGAAGGCTTTCATTTTCCTATATGCTAGGATTAATTACTGGTCCAATCTTAGGATGGACCTTTGGAACAGCACTCGGTGCTTTCATTTGCTCGGCACTTCCAGCGTCTATAAAAGATGCGATGGGAATTGCCTTGTATGGGATGTTTATTGCAATCATTATTCCACCAGCAAGAAAATCAAGGAAAGTAGTATTAGTATTAGTAATTTCAATCCTTGTGACTTGTATCTTAAAATACCTGCCGATCCTAAGTAATATTTCTTCAGGATTTCGTGTTATTATAGCAACCTTTCTCTCGGCAGGATACTGTGCGATTAGATTTCCGTTAGACCAAGAGACAGGAGGTGGCGTATGACGTTTCTACAAGCTACGTTTGCTATCTTTTTGATGGCACTTTTTACATACATTCCACGAGCGCTACCGGTGGCTGTATTTCGTAAAGAGATAACCTCAAAATATATCAAGTCATTTTTGCATTATGTGCCCTTTGCTGTATTGGCGTCCTTGACATTTCCAGAGGTCTTTTACTCAACAAGAGATGTCATCACTGCCTTTGCAGGTACCATGATTGCTTTGTTGCTTGCATATTGTAATAAGAGTCTTGTAATTGTAGCAGCAGGAGCAATTTTGACAGTTTTGATTACAGGAATGATTGTCTAGGGAGAGATAGAAGGTAGTTTAGTTGTATCCTTTGGAATCATTTGGTATAATACTAGTAACAAGCATCTGATAAGTAAGGAAAAGATACAACAGTGGGAGGAAAAGGGATGGCAAACAACAAAAAAGTAATGAAATTTTCATCCGAAGAGACATCTGTTTTTTGTGAACAGATTGCCATGCTTTTAAACAGTGGTATACCATTGTATGAAGGCATATACATGTTGTATAGCGAGATGGAAGAGAAAAAGACGAAAAATATATTAGAACAGCTGGAGAAATCATTAAGAGGGAATACAACTTTATATGATTCTTTAGTAAAAACGCAAGCATTTCCAGAATATATGGTTCATATGGTGAAGGTAGGAGAGACAACTGGTAAGCTAGAAGAGGTCATGAAGTCGTTAGCAGATTATTATGAACGGGAAAGTGAAGTTAAGACTAGCATAAAAAGTGCAATCACGTATCCAGCTGTCTTATTTGCAATGATGTCGGTAATAATCATGGTACTGGTATTTAAAATATTACCTATGTTTGAACTTATGTTTTTTGAGTTGAATTCTGAGGTTGCAGACACTACAAAAAGCATGATGAATTATGGGATTGTTGTAGGCAAAGTGATTGCAATCCTCACTTTCGTTGCTTTTGTAGTTTTTATCATAGTTCTTTGTTGGTATAAAACGAAAAAAGGTGAGAGAAAACTACGTAGTTTTATGATGAATTTCCGTTTGACAAAGAAACTATCCGAAGCTATGGCTGTTGGTAAATTTATCTCTAGTATGGCACTTATGATTAATTCTGGAATTGAGATGCCAAGAGCCTTAGATATTTCATATAATGCATCAAGTCATCGTAAAGTAAAGGAAAAGATAAAACAGTGTAAAAGCTTAATCGATAAAAATGTATCCTTAGAGGAGGCAATTCATGAGACTAGGCTATTAATTGGTATGGAAAGTCAACTTATTACCGTTGCAGCGAAAACAGGGGCTTCGGATACTGCTTTTGAAAAACTAAGTGTTCAATATAATACAAGAATTACAGGTATGCTACATAAACTGTCAACGACCATTGAAACGATACTTGTCGTTTCATTAGCAGTTTTAATTGGCAGTGTTTTAATCTCTGTCATGCTACCTTTGGTTAGCATGATTTCATCGATTGGCTAAAATGCCATGACGACAGGAGGGTTTGTTACATGAAGAGTTTCAAGGCTAAGAAGCAATCACTATTTATGAAAGCAATAGCGATTCCACTGATAACTTTCCTATGCATATTAGCTATTTTATTATTTGGTATCAACAATATGAATGCTCTTGGAGATGAACAAGAACGCAAGCTGACACATGCGGCACTAAAAAAAGCAATCATTCAGTGTTATGCAAACGAAGGCTTTTATCCGGCAGAGTTAGGCTATCTAGAAGATAACTATTATCTTAGAATTGACCATGATAAATACTATGTTTATTATGAGTGTTTTTCTTCCAATATAATGCCAGAATTTGATGTTTTTGAAAAGTAGTGGATATGGAAAGAGGGAGATTTTGATGGAAAAGAAAAACCAGAAATCATGGATGATTAACTTTATCAGTATAATCGTAATTTTAGGCATTTTTGCGATTTCATGTCTGATATTAATCAATATTGGTATCAAGGTTTATCAAAAAGTGGTGCTTGCCAATGATCATAATTTTGAACTTCGTACATCCTTATCCTATGTAGCCACAAAGCTTCGCCAAACCGATACAATTGGGTATCCTTATATAGAGAAAAAAGATGGAG
>JAEZKD010000234.1 GCA_023415655.1 Bacillota bacterium
ACCAATGGCAACCACAACATAGTCACAAGGTATATTTACTGTAGCTCCATCTTTTTCAACAACTACCGCATCTTTAAGTATTTCGGTACACTTTGCATTCGTAACAGTCTTAATACCTGCCGAGTAAATGCTCTCCATAACCGTAATCTTACGTAACTGTCCGAGATCTTTTCCTACTTCATCTAACATCTCAACCACCGTGATTTCATCTGCAATGCCTTCGACATATTCACCAACTTCAAGTCCAACCAAACCACCACCGATGATTACTACCTTGCCCTTAACACTAGCAATTCCCTCCAGTACCTCATGGGAGTTTAATACGTGTGGTAAATCCGCTCCAGGAATTGACAGCTTCATTGGTGCAGCACCAATAGCAATGATAACGTCCTGTGGAGCTTCCTTCTCGATTAATTCCTTTGTAATTGGTGTAGATAAACGAATCTCGACGCCTTCTCGTTTCGCCTGTTCCCCCATCCAAATAGCTGCTTCTTTCATTTCCTCTTTTCTTGGAGCCGCACCTGCTAATACGAATTGACCGCCAAGATGTTTGGATGCTTCACACACAATTGGATGGTGCCCTCTACGCTTTAATGTTACTGCTGCTTCAAGTCCCGCAACACCACCACCTGCGATTAATACCTTCTTCGGATTCTTTGTCTTTATTAACGTATATTCTGCCTCTCTACCTAGAGAAGGATTTCTCATGCATGTAATGTATGGCATCTCGGTTGATACAAATCCATCATAACAACCTTGATTACATCCGACACAACGTACAATCTGTTCAGCTTCCTCAGCCATAGCTTTATTACAAAACTCAGGATCTGATAATTGCCCACGTCCAATGACCACCATATCTGCTTTGTCATCCACAAGAATTTGCTCCGCTAATTCTGGATCATTGATACGACCAACAGCAACCGTAACTAACCCTGTTTCCTTACGAATTCTTGCTGCATTTTCTACATTAAAGCCTCTTGGAAGATCAATTGGTGGTACCTCATATTTGATTGCAGCAGAGGAGAAGTTACCTCTTGATACATCGACAACGTCAACACCAGCTTCTTTAGCCGCCTTACAGAATTCAATCACTTCTTCAATCGTAAGTCCTCCATCGAGGTTATCATCATGAGCATCAATTCTCATAAACAATGGCATATCCTCTGGGATATTACTTCGAATTGCACGAATACATTCAAGTGGTAAACGCATTCTATTTTCTAGACTTCCACCATATTCATCCGTTCTTCGATTGAAAAATGGGCTTAGAAAGCTATGTGGTACATAATTATGCCCTGCATGAAACTCAATCGTATCATACCCTGCCTCAACCGCACGTTTAGCTGCAGCCCCATAAGCTTCTATTGCTTCATGAATAATATCAAGGCTTGCTCCAGGGATTACAAGATCCGTCCCTTGGACTGGGGTATCACTTGGGATCACAATCATTGCCGTAGGATCTGATGCTACTGCAAATCCACCAAGCCATAACTGCACTCCTGCCTTTCCACCTTCTTTATGTATTGCATCTGCTAGTTTCTTTAAACCAGGGATATATTTATCATCTGAAATAGCTAAGAACTTAGCTGGTGCCGCTTTGGCATATACAGAACATACCTCAGTAAAGTTTAATCCACACCCACCTACGACTCTAGCTATATGATAATCGATTAATTGATCCGTAACGTATTTGTCATCGGTAGCCATCTTGGTTCCCATTGCTGGAAATACGACACGATTTTTAAGTTCCAAGCCTCTTATTTTAATAGGGCTAAAAAGATGATTATATTTCATATGATCACGCCTCTCTTGAAAAATAAATTTTTAACAATGTTACAACCATTATACTCCATTTTACTAATTAAATCAATCTGTTTTAAACATAATGTTTGAATTTTATTTATACATGCATTAAACGCACAAAAAAGACCATTACAAACGAATAACAATTTGCAATGGTCCATCTTTTCTTACATATGCATATCTTTGATTTGCTTTACTTTTCTTTTGGAAGTTTCATAAGGTTGATGACATGTCGAATGTATTCCAACCTTTTTTCTTTCTCATGAAGGAAGGAATTCTCAAGACTAATATCCTCTGAATGATATAAATCTTGTTTATCTGCTGGATAAATCAGTGCAGCCATAAATACAATGCTATTGTATTTTGCAACCATTGGACTTGCTCCCGTAACTCTTGTTAATACCTGATCCATCTTATGATGCAGTTCCTTTGTGACTTGAATGATACTTTTTGATACCTCATCTTCTTCTTTTAAATGCTCTGCTTCGCGAAACATCGCTCCAAGACCTGTATAGTGAATCGTATATTCCATGATTTCATTCGCGAATAAAACAAGTCTCTCTTCCTCGTCATATTCTTCCTGATCAAGAATTGAGTAAATCGCAATGGAATTCTCAATAAAAAATTCTTTTGTATTGCGAAGCATCTCCTCCTTGGTTCTGAAATAATAGTTGATTGCACTTACATTAACACCTGCTTCTTTCGCTATCGCACGGATGGGTACGTTACAGGTTCCTTGCTTACCGATTAGATATAGCGCAGTGTCTAGGATTTTTTCTTCTATATTTTTTAACTCTCTCATGGTTGGTACTCCTTGTTGGTCCACAGGGTTCAGCTTGTGATAATGTGAATTATTTATTAATATTTTTCTTACTTTCTTTGGAAATTTCACATGTTATGAAGAAAAAATATTATGTAATCCTCCATATACGCTTCCAATGCTTGTCATGATTATAACAATATTTATTCTATAAGAAAAGTTACTAGCAATCAACCCTTTTTATCTTTTTGTAAACCAAGTCAATAATCATATCAATTGATTCATCAAAAAGTGAACAGTTAAATTCATCCGCTAACACTACTTTTTGATTCCTTTTTACTACCTCTATAAATCTCTTTTGCAATGATTCCAAATATTGAAGTATCTGTTGCTCGTCCAATAATTTCATCATAGCTAATCCATCAACTAATAGAGGCCGAAACAAACGATCCATTGCTTCATATAAGTTTTGTGAACTTTGTTCTTTGGTAGTAAATTGTTGTAGTTCCAATTTTAGTTTCTTCCAAGTTGAAATTGATTCAATATAGTATGGAAGAAAATCAATTTTTTCGCATTCACATGTTTTAATAGATCCAACTACCACCTTTTCTGCGAGTTTATCTAAAAGCTCATCCTTGGTGAATTCGAAGGTATTTACATCTTGAGATTCCTCCCATTTATTATTAATAAATGAATAAATACCGTTTATTTGGTTAATAAATACGATTGCATGTTTTAATTGTCGATTTATCTGTACTCCTAACATCATACCTGGTTGTAAAATACTACAAATATCAGTTTTAGAAACAACTTGTTGAATATAACTAAAGCCTCTAGGTTTAAGATATAAATCATACCATTCTTTTGATTGAAGCATTGCACCTGCTTGATAACATTCTGATTCACTATCATATTTTACGAAATAAGGAAGTCCTATCTCTAACGCAATTTTAAAATCTTCCGTGTCGTGATTTAATAGTTCTAGCATATTTGCTAAACCCGCATAAGAACATGACGAATTAAAATGCATGTATTTCATTTTCCTATAAACCCCTTTCCATGTACCCACAAGTAAAAGGAAAAAACTCAAATTTTTTAGTACCAGTAAGAATAAAACCAAAAGATTCATACCATTTTCTTAATACTTTATTTTCTTCGACAATACCTATGTTCATCTTATTACAATTTAGTTCTTGTGCAACCTTGAAGGCATTCATCAAAAGTTCTTCTCCAATTCCCTTGTGTCGATATGTAGGAATAACACATAAATTATTTAATTCACATTCATTATTATCTTGTAAGAGCAAGGAGTAATATCCAACAATTACACCATCCTCATAAAATCCATACATTGGCCTATGCTCTACCTTTAAATGCCAATCTAATCTTTCTTCTGTTGTCGCAAACGCTGTAAATCTTGGAGCATTTTCAACAGTAAAGCCAAATTCTTCTGCAACTGTACTAAAACTCTCTCTAATCACTTTTACACATTCTGCTATCTCTTTTTCACCTATCTCTTTAATCATTCTGATATACCTCGCTAACCTCAACTTTAACGATCCATTGATTCATATCTCCCCTACACCACCATTTCATACAACATAAACCAATCCAGCCCATAACACTCTAACCCTAAACTCACCTTGGTTACCCATTGAAACCCAACCTTCTCATACAACCGAATGGCTGGTTCATTCTTTTCATAAACATCCAAACGCAGTGCCTTTACCCCGTTCTTTCTTGCTAGTTCCATAGCGTATGTAAGTAACTTTTGTCCTACTCCTTGTGAAAGATATTGAGGACTGACTACAAAGGTATGAATCACAAACACCTTCTCTTCACTTAATTGTACTCGCCAAGGAGCAGTTTGATAAGGTCCTTCACATTCATGTCGTAAGATCATAGAACCAATGATTTCATTTTCGTGTGTTGCTACATACAAAGTACCTGCTTCTACCCCTGCCATAGCATCATCCTTCACTGGATAGACTCCTTTTTTCCAGCCAGGATAATTGATCATCTCCTCTAGATAATCTAGCAATTCATCATATAACTTCGCAAGACTGTCAACATCTGCATAAGTTCCTAAACGAACCTCTATGTTCATATTTTATTAGTCCTTTCCTTATGTATTATGCTCTAACAATGATTAACCGCTTTAACAGCGCACACTCTTGTCCATCTTTAGCATAATACAGTCGTCCCCAACTCTTATCCCAGTACGGACAAATCCAAACCTCTCATAGAATGCAATCGCACCTAGGTTCCTTTCATGACACTCCAACAACAAAGGTCGATTTCCATATTCCTCATAAAATCGTTCTAGAATCATCTCAAACGCTTTACTACCAATACCTATTCCACGATAATTATCATCAATCACAAACCCAATCACTCGAAATGGTTTCCGATAACGAACTTCAACCGGTTCATAATCCTCTAATATTGCTTCACCAATCAGGATAATACCAACGTATTCCTTTTGATACTGAATTGCAAAACACATCCCTTGGAGTTCCTTTTCTTGTCCCAGATGATGTAGCATTAAAGTATACTCAACCGATTCCACATATTCCAATGGAATCTCACCTCTGTTTATCTTTAAGAGTTCTTTTTCATTTTGATCATTTACTAATTCAATTGCAATCATCCCTCTAGATCCCCACCCCATTATTTAAAAAGATTCATTCTCCTAAAATCTTTTCTCTCATTCTACTTATCTGATAATGTTACTAGTTTTATCATGGAACGATAAAGACCAACCAGCATACAAATACAAGAAATTATTATCCATGGATACGCCACTGGATCTGGAATGGTTACAAAAAATCGGTTAATCATTGAATATATGGCAAACAATAACAAACCAATCAAAAGTAAAACATCTACGGTTTGATTTGACTTTTTATCATTCATCTTTTTATCATTCATATTCGTCTTTTTATCACTCAGGTTCTTATCATTCATTTCTTTATCAGTCATATGAATCCCTCCCTAAACTTCCTAAATTTCAAGTCCTTATAGTACGAATAAACTTACAATATGAATACTAAAATTCACCATGCAAACGTCAAGCGCAGTCGATGTTCACATATATGACATCAACTGCGCTAATCAGTAGCTAAACCTATTATACCATTATTATCCAAATTTTAAAAGCAATAAATCATAAAATCAAGCTCCAACCTTTATGTCCAACCTTTATGCATAATACTGTGCCTGAGTCTCATATAGCTTTGCATAAATTCCACCCAGTTCAACAAGCTCTTCATGCGTACCAGTTTCTGCTATCTTACCATGATCTAAGACGACAATACTATCACAGAATTTACAACTACTCATTCGATGCGAGATATAGATTGCTGTTTTATTCGCTATTAATGCGTTAAAGTTCTCATAAATTTCTGCCTCTGCAATTGGATCAAGCGCTGCGGTTGGTTCATCTAGGATAACGAATGGTGCATCCTTATAAAGGGCTCTGGCAATTGCTAAGCGCTGTGCTTCTCCACCTGAGACATCAGTTCCTTCCCCGTTGTTGTTATAAAGCTGACTACGTACACCGTCTTTCATCTTTTCAACGCGTTCTTTCAGATCCACTTGCTGTAATGCTGCTCTTAACTCATCTTTGTCTACCTGCTCACCAGAAGCGACATTCTCATCCAATGGTAGGGAAAACAGATGAAAGTCCTGAAAAACAACTGAGAATACGTTGACATACTCCTGATAACTATATTTTCGAATATCAATTCCATTAAGGGTAATATAACCACCGGTCGGTTCATACAAACGACAAAGCAATTTGATTAATGTTGTTTTGCCAGCTCCATTCATTCCTACAATGGCTACCTTTTGACCCAATTGGAATTCCATCGTAACATGACTTAATACCTCCACATTCGTATCAGGATAAGAAAAGCTGACATCATGAAAAGCAAAACTATAATGCCCATCCTCTCTTTTCTCAATTGGCAAGGTGCCATCGTAGGACATATTTGGTTGATTAATAAACTGAGTAAATGCATCTAAAAATGTAGAACGATATATTACTTGATTAAGTATTGGCATGAATTGCATGAAGGACGATACAATACGATTAATGGCTCCTGCGTACAAAAGTACATTTCCAATAGGAATAACGCCATATAGTGCCTTTGCTCCAATTAAGACATAACCACTTCCTGCTGCTATCTGGCTAATAAAGGAATTCATCGCATAATTTTTCCCAGACTCTATACCAGCTATAAAATATCCATGTAATCCTTGTTTTTCAAGCTCTATCATTTTATCATTCAAGGTGTCCTGCAATTGATAAATACGGATATCCTTTGCATTTTTTTGATTCATAATAAGGTCGTCCATATACCCATAGGATGAATTAATATGGTCATTTAGCTTGCTCATATTATTGAATATTTCTATGACTTTTTTACTACCAATTGAATAGACAAAGATTAAACCAATATAAATTAGGATTAGAACGAGGGTAGAAGCATAGGAGGTAAAGAAGTTCCTCTTTCCCACATCATCCACCTGCGAAAACAATAACACGACAAAGATGAAAGAGTATAAAATGGAACAAGCATTTTCTATCAAACGATATATATCATGGATATGATCACCGATACCACCCATGCCCCTACTAGACAAATTAGCCCGGCGTAGTGCATCCATCGTTTCCTGTTTTTCAAACTTTTCATATTCTAATACAAATGCTTTGGAAGCTAATTGTTCTTGAATGACATTATCGCTGTTTTCCTTCATTAGAAGGACTCTTTGGCTACATGCCTTGCTAATGAAGCCTGCTATCAGTGTTGTAATCAACAACCACCAGACACTTATCATTGCCATCGTATATTGACCATCAATTAAGTTGTTTAGAATTTGAGCGGAAAAGAAAAGACTTAAGAAGGGAATCGATGCGCCAGTGATGCCACCAATCACCAGAATATACATAAATCGTGGATAACTTCTCTTTACCATTTTTAGAAAAGAATAAATTTTATTCCATGACGATTTGACCTTCATTTTCTGCACCTCCTTCTTTATAATACTTACTTTGTACTTCAAACATATACGCATATTTTCCTTTTACATCCATCAGTTGCTGATGGGTTCCAGCTTCAACTATTTTCCCATTCTCTAAAAATAGAATATGATCACAAAATCTAGTAGAAGCAAGGCGATGTGAGATAAATAACGCTGTTTTCCCTGCAATCACCTCGTCATACTTTTGATACATCTCATTCTCTGCAATTGCATCAAGAGCTGCAGTCGGCTCATCCAATAATAGTAACTTACAGTCCTTATATAAAGCTCTTGCAAGCATTAGCTTTTGAAGTTGCCCTCCTGATAATTGGATTCCCTCCTCATCCATATCTTTGTTCAGATATGTTTTTTCTTTCTTTGGAAGAGTATTAACTTTCTCCCATAAGCCAGCTTTTTTTATAGCCTCAATGCATTTATTATCCTGATATTTTCCTTCTAAAAGGCATGTCACATTCTCTGCAATCGTGAAGGAATAGGTGAATGCCTCTTGGAATACAACCGCAAGATATTGATAATAATCATCTAAATCCAATTCCGTTAAATCAATTCCATTGACATAGATATGTCCTGAGGTCGGATGATAAAATCCACAGATAAGCTTGACAATTGTAGTCTTTCCAGCTCCATTAATACCAACCAAAGCTAGCTTTTCCCCTCTTTTCATTGTGAAACTAACATCATCTAGAATAAGCTTTGGTTCTTTATTCTCCTCTGAACTAGGATATGAAAACGATACATGTGAGAATTCGATTTCAAACGTGATCTCCTTTGGATCCAACTTTTCTCCATCTCCGTGATGAAATACCGTTTGAAGATCCATAAACTCACGGAAATAGTCAACTAGTTTCTGTGCTCTTTGGCATTCCGTTATCTCATGAGTGATTGAACTAAAATAAGAAGAAAAACTTGCAACTAACCCAATATATAGAACAAATTCAGAAATTGCCATACCATCCTTTAACAGTTGAATCAAATACCAATAACAGGTGATATCGCGAAAAAACTGTAATGCTAGCCCTATTAGATCATTTGCAAAATAATATGCACGTTCCTTGGCTATTAAAGATTGGTATTTTTTATTTGCCTGCTGATATTTCTTTGTTAACCAATGTTGTAATTGATAAAGCCGAATATCTTTCCCTGCGCTAACTTCATATGCTTGTCGGTCTAGATAATGTTTTGTAACTTCAAGTCCTGCTTTTTGTTCTTTATGTTTCATTTCATATCGATTGGCTATGCGATAGCATACGACTTGAAGTAAGGAAATAAAGACCAGTAATACTATCAACAAAGGATGCAACTTCGTTAGCATAAGTGCATATAATATCATTCCAATCAACTGCAATGCAATGGAAACTGTTCCGTGTAAGATAGCTTCAATTCCTACATAATTATCACCTATGGCAGACATTGCCTTCATCATTAGTTTTTGTATGTCCTCATCTTCATATTGAGCATAATCAATGCTAACTACTTTTTTCCCAGCAACTCTGTTTAAGTTTCCACAACGATATTCAATATATTGCCAATAATTTCTCCTTACAAAATAGGTAGAAAGTGCACTAAGCATACCATAAATCGAAAAAATACCCATTATTAGATAGATTAACTTTTCAATTGGAGTCTTTACCTCTAGCAAGCGAATGATTATTGATGGAAGTAATATAGTGCCAAAACCTACTGCTACCTGTAAGAGTACCTCAATAATTGCACAAATTACTTTGGACTTATCATACTTCCATAAATCTTTATATATAAAGCATAGATTACCAAATGATGTATACTTCCTCTTCTTCATAATCCTCTCATCCTTTCTTTTTCCCCATGACTTATTTGTAACTCTATCCTATCATATTGAGATCACAAATAAAAAAAAGTGCACGAATGGTTTTTTTTCGTGCACCAATGGTAAATTAATTCCATCATAGAATTCATTTCTGAGATGGTGACTTCTTTTCTAACTTAGGATTCTAATTCTTAATATGCTACAATCTTTCTATAATGGCAGCATAATCTCCGTCACAAAAACCCCAGGTTCGTTCTGACGGTTGATATATCCTCCATATCGTTCCACCACAAGGTTAATTCTCTTTAATCCATGACCATGATTTCCGCGTTTTTGACTAATGTATTCATGATCCAATTTACGGGCTTTTTCTTTCGTTGAATTCGATATTGATATGTAAAGCTGTTTTTTAATAACTCCGATGTAAAGTCGAATAAATTGAGTTCCCTCCTCCATTGCTTCACAAGCCTCGACTGCATTATCGATAAGATTACCAATCAATGCACAAAGATCGATATCACTAACACTTAAGTGTTCTGGACAAGTTGCTTTGTAATCTACTTCAATTCCACTCTTTAAAGCCATTGAAATCTTGGAATTTAATATAGCATCTAGATTGACATTCCCCGACTCAATCAATTGATTCACCTGATCCAAGTCTTGCTCAAGTAACTTCAAATAATCCTTCAGCTTATCAACCTGTCCCATCTGCACATAAGCTTTCATTGCTTGTAGATGGTTATGATAATCATGACGCCAGCCTCGCATCGTTAGATAGATATTCTGAACCTCCTGCACTTGTTTTTCAAGTAATTTATTCTGATAGGCAATCGTTCGTTCTTCTAGTTTTCTTGAGAAAAAAGGAATCATAATGGTTACCTCACTTTTCCATAAACTGTCGGTAGTATTGGATAAATGCTTCATTTACACTTTTATATGCACTTCGACTAATAGGGACTAATTCTTTATTCTCCATCCTACACTCCGTTTTTTGAACACGTTCTACATAACGCAAATTCACTAAAAAACTTCGATGGGTACTAATAAATCCTGATTGTTCCATCGCATCCTTTGTTGGACCAAAAACTTCACGAATCTCTTGTAAACTCTTTTTTACACGAATCTCTCCCATCGTCGTATGAAGAAAAAGATAATGACCAACGACTTCAATGTAATGGATATCATCAAAATCTACTTTAATGGATTCTCCCTCTTGCTTTTCTATAATATATCGTTTTTGAGTAAAGCAACTTTTCTCAATTTCACTTAGAATTTCATCTAATTTGGTTTCATCCATTGGTTTTAATAGATAACGGATAGCATTTACCTCGTATCCTTCAAAGACATGCTCTTTTTTATTCGTTAAAAAGAGGATTGGTAGCTTTTTATCCATTTTTCTTATGTAACGTGCCAATTCCATACCATCCATATCGCCCATATCAATGTCTAGAATCAATAAGTCATACGGATAACTGTCTGGATGTTCAAACAAGAATGCTTTCGCACTTTCAAAACCAGAAAGGTTGATAATCACTTGATGTTTTGCCATCCATTGAGACAGCAAATGTTTCATATATTCAATGTGAATTGGTTCATCTTCACAATATGCAATCCTTAATTCTTTACTTTTCATGCATTTACCTCACTGTTCATCATCAAAGACTCTCTTTCCTTTATTCTAGATGACACACGTGATTTTGTAAAGAACGTTTAGCGATTTGGTTAACGAATGTAACAACCTGGAATTTGCACTCTCCTAATAAAGGTCCAATTGACGAAAATTCAATTATCTTGTCACTTTATGAACATTTGTGTTGAATAAACATATATTGATATGGAAAGGGGGTTCCTAAATGTTACAAACTTGCAAGGAAATCAAATTCAACCATACGGAAGAAAGCAAAAATCTGAAAATAAATGTTACTACACAAGATTCTGGACGTTTACTTAAAATACCGGTTTATCTCTATAATGTAAGGCCTTGCAGGAAAATCATTGTAGGGGTGAATGTCTATATGAATCAAGAAATATATGCCATGAAAGTAAAAAAAATATTCATCTGTCGTTACCCATTCTATAAAAAAATTCGTTCTTACTTTGTAGGTGATTTTGATTTCTTGTTAACAGAACATTGTAATGATGAAATTAGCTATCATATTACTAGTCATTATATATTTTAAATGTAGGAGGCTTCAAATGAGTGAAAATCAATTAATCCAAACGAATGATAAATTCTCCGAATATGTAGTCAAGTCTACTAGTTATATTTCATTGGATGATCAAAATAAATCAAGTAATTGTGACGATTTTACTGCAAAAGCTACTGCCGATGTTGACGATGTAGCTGGAGATGATTGTCTTTTCTTATTTACATTAACAGTAAGAAGAGGTCATAACCCAATTTCTGGTGGAACTTTTACCTTTACGTTGGCAAAAGGCTTTACAGTATTAACGGATAAAACTCCAGCGAATGCAGTCCTTACTTTTGATGCGACTACGGGTGTTGGTTTATGGACATTTGGGGCTTTAAACTCCATGACACAATCCAGAACCCTAACCTTTAAATCTCGTTATACTGGTGTGGCTGGTGTATCAATCTATGAGTCAGCACAAGCAACAGCAACAGGAGGTACTAATATAGCTACTACGATATCCAATGATACTACAGAGGATTGTGAAAAAAACGACTGCTGTGATGATTGTGATGATGATTATACAGACTTAGTTACAACTCCTTGTAATGATTCCGTAGAAGCTACCGTATCCCCAACAATTCTCACAAAAGGAAGAATGTTATTTGTTACACTTAATACTCCGCCAGTTTGTCATATGAAGGACATTAATATTGGTGTCTTTGTAACTGAAGTTCACGAAGATGGCTCAGAAACTGCTTTTGCTCACAGAATTATTCGTAGAAGTGCAAGTGGTCAAACACGTGACTGTGTTGACGATAGAAGTTGTAACTGTGTACAATTTATGGTCGATGATGATGAAACAACTGCTTGTACCAATCGTACCTTTAGAGTAAGAACTGTTTCCCATTTTGTTGATCAACCAACGGATACTCATCAGTGCCAGTGTGGTAATTGCAATAGACCATAGTACCAATCAATGCTAACTAATCTTCTCCGTTTAACTTTTATAATATAAACTAAAATGAGCTTTCAATTTCTAGGTGAACATCCCCTAAGAATTGAAAGCTCTTCTTAAAATAATATTTGCTGAATGATCCAAATGCATAATCGATATTGAGTCATCTCCATCAAAACTTCTTATATCATTGCTGATGTAGTACATATATGTAACAAATCACTTAATTGCCCACGATATCGACAAACCAAATTTGGAAGGCACATATAGTCACTCGGACGCATAAGAGAAGTATCTTTTGGAAGCTCCAAAGCCTTACTCCGATACAAAATTTCACCAACGAACTGTGAGCAAAAATAATGTCTCCTACGTCGAGAAGGAATATTCAGGTGGCAAAGGAACAACCCTATAATATTAAAACTATATTCATCCGAATGATTCATAATTTGCTCCACCTCTGATTTTGCAGTAGCATATACTTCATCGCTTACTTCTAGTTCATACAAAGCACAAGGTATACAAGGATGTTTTTTATAGTAACCTCTATGAAAATGTTCTGCGCATGGTCCTGCAGGAAACATCGTATTCCCGTTTTTCCTCGATGAACTGTACATCGGCTGTAAACTCTCATCAAATGAGATTGAAACATGAGTGTATTGATCTGCAGTAACAAGATATACCATATTAGATAATAGCGTGGTTGATCTTGTGAGCAGTATGTATATCGTTTTCATCTTATCTTGTCCTCTCTAGAAGGATATTGTTTGTTGTAATGACAAGCTACGCTTTATCTTTTGCACGCAACATCCTTTTTCTCTTTGTTTGTGTTAAACCATTGCTTCTACCAAGACAGTACCACAAAATACCTTTATAGTCTATATATTAAGTATTAAATATTACAAAATAAGAAAAAAGTTGCCATAGATTCATTGCGAATCTGTGACAACTTTTGTTTCTTTTACATAATTTGTATGACTCTTTGTTCTGAGTGTCAAATTCTTTTGAAGTTATGTTTTATTATTTTAAGCTTGCAAGTAATTCGTTTACATCTAATCCATGAACAAAGCATGCTTCTTCTAAGCTTTCAGCCTGAGAGGAAGGGCATCCGAGACAGTGCATACCTGCCTGTAATAACACCTTTGCATTGTCTTCATGGCTCTTTAAGATGTCACCAATCACCATATCTTTTGTAATTTTGCCTGTTTCTACAGTTGTAGATTCTTCAGTTTTACCAAAAAAGAGTTCCATATCGTCTTCAACGGTTCCCATTCCTGCAATTCCAAAAGTATCCACTAATACTTTAGCAACATTTGGAGATAAGAAAGCTGGTAATGTTGGTCCTAAGTGAATTTCTTTCACACCAAGATATAATAAGGATAATAATACAATAACCGCTTTTTGCTCATACCAAGCAATGTTATAAATGATTGGTAATTCATTTACGTCTGCTAAACCAAATACTTCTTTTAATTTTAAAGCAATTAAAGCTAAAGAGTAGGAATCGTTACACTGACCAGCATCCAATACTCTTGGAATACCACCAATATCACCTAAATCTAATTTATTGTATTTGAATTTTGCACAACCAGCAGTTAAGATAACGGTATCCTTTGGAAGAGCCTTTGCAAAATCAGTATAGTAGTTACGTTTGGAGGATCTACCATCACATCCAGCCATTACAACGAATTTCTTAATAGCTCCGGATTTTACTGCTTCTACTACTTTATCAGCTAATGCAAATACCTGTGCATGACCAAATCCACCGATGATTTCACCTGTTTCAATTTCTGTTGGTGGCTGACATGTCTTAGCTAATTCAATGATTTCAGAGAAATCTTTTGTGCTTCCAGCTTCCCCTTCAATGTGCTTGCAACCAACATAACCTGCTGCTCCTGTTGTAAACATACGATCCTTATAAGAATCCTTTGGTGGTACGATACAGTTTGTTGTCATAAGGATTGGTCCGTTGAAGGATTCAAACTCTTCTTTTTGTTTCCACCAAGCATTACCATAGTTACCAACTAAGTTCGTATATTTCTTAAGATTTGGATAGTAGTGTGCTGGTAACATTTCGGAGTGAGTATAAACATCAACACCCGTTCCCTGAGTTTGGATTAATAACTGTTCAATATCTGCAAGGTCGTGACCAGATACTAAGATACCTGGATTCTTTCCAACACCGATATTAACTTTAGAGATTTCTGGGTTACCATAAGTAGTTGTATTGGCAGTATCAAGCAATGCCATACCATCCACACCAACTTTACCTGTTTCTAAGGTTAATGCGATTAAGTCTTCTACACTCATAGAATCATCAAGCAATTTTGCTAATGTTTCCTGTAAAAAGGCATCGATTTCTTCATTGTCATACCCCAATGCATTTGCATGCTTTGAATATGCAGATAACCCTTTTAATCCATAAGTAATTAACTCACGTAAGGATCTAATGTCTTCATCTTCTGTTGCTAATACACCAACCTCATTAGATTCTGCCTTACTTAACATTTCTGCTTCATCACTTTCCCAAGTAGCTGCTTCTGATAATCCCATTTGGTTGGATAATTCCTTGATCAATTCATTTCTCATTGCGATTGTTTCCTTAACTCTCGCATAAAAAATGTCATCATCGAAGTTTGCATTCGTAATCGTAGTAAATAAGTTCAATGTAATATAGTGATTTACATCCTTAGATACTGTTTTTCCTTCTTTACGTAATCTTGTTGTAACCTCAGATAAACCCTTTGTTACGTAAATTAATAAATCCTGCATGTTCGCTAGATCTGCGCTCTTTCCACAGACCCCAACTTTAGTACATCCTTTGTTACCTGCTGTCTCTTGACATTGCATACAAAACATTTGATTGCTCATTCTATGTCCTCCTAATAGGAACTTAATGTTCCTTTATTTCCATTTGATGATGCAATTATAATCAATTTCTCGTTCGCTTTCTGTATCCATAGCTACAAAAATAAAAAAATTTTGATTTTATTCGATCATCTGATATACTTAGGTTACAATGTTGATTGGAGAAAGAAAGTTAAATTGAGGTAATACTATGAATCCATGGAATGATGTACTTTTGCAATGTCCTTTGTTTTTACAAATGTCGGAGTCTGATATTGATAAAATTATACAGTGTTTTTCCATTAGGCCATCGGTTCATCCAGCCGATGATTACATTATTACTACAGGTATGCAAGTCAACTCGGTCTTTATCATTCTAAAAGGTAGCGTGGAAGTCATTAAGGAGACCTATGCTGGTAACCGACATATACTTGTTAATTTGGGTCCTTCACAAATCTTTGCAGAGGGTATTGTATGTACGAGACAACGAATATCACCGGTAACTGTACGAACCAAGGAAGAAACCATCCTATATCGTTTTCCATACATTAAATTAATGACAACCTGTAGCAACGCTTGTGGTTTTCATGCAAAACTCATCTTTAATATGATGATGTTACTTGGTAATAAAAACTATCACTTAAATCAAAAGATGGAACTACTTATGATCAAAGGTATGCGTGAAAAAATTGCAACGTTTTTGCTACAAGAGCATCAAAAGAATCAATCTACCAAATTTCATATAGAAATGAATCGCAATGAACTTGCGGATTACTTAAATGTATCTCGGCCAAGTATGAGTCGTGAACTGGGTCGTATGCAAGAGGAGGGCTTACTCAGCTTTCATAAAAACTCCTTTCAATTGCTTGACCTTGATCGACTTCAACTTTGCATCGAAAAAGATGGTTAAACGTGAAAAAGGTGTTCCTTTCGACTTAACTCTTCGTCGAAAGGAACACCTTTTTCATCTAACTCATTAATCATTCCAAGATCATATCTTCGTGTATGATTTCATTCTAAACATATACTTTTTCTAAATTTTCTAATAAGTTTAGGTACTTTTCTTGAACCTTAGCATTTATTGCATTACGTTCAAATTCTTCTGTTTTTTCTTCCACTTCTTTGATAATCTCAGCACTTAATTGCTTTTCGCCAAAGGGATAGATCAATTCATCTTCCTTCTTGATGTGGCGCTCAATCAGATGTGTATAAGAAATTGCATTTGCAATCACATCCAAAAGACTTTCTTCCTCGCCCTCTTTTACTCTTTTGATTGCTTGTTCTAATTCTTGTATGTGAAGACGTCCCAAATCATGCTCTACTAACATACCATGAGTAATTAGATTCTCACCCATTCGCCCCAGATGTTGTTGCATCTTATCAAATAAGATGTTCTCTTCTTTTCCATGATGATGTTCGTCTGCATAGGTACGGATAAAATCAATCATTTGAGCAAAATCCTCATAATTCATCTTGCCTGTCTTCATGACTTGATAACAAGCATTTCGAATGACACGAACCATTCGTAATATGTTCTGATGTTCCTCCATCATAATCTTTGTACTATTTATCATTCTTACACCTACCTTCTTTTTTCACTAAAGCAAAGACAACCAATGCGGTTGTGAATTCTACCATTGGCATTGCAAGCCAGATACCAAACGCATTCAGTATCAAAGGCAATACCAGAACCATCATACAACTTAAGACCAATCCACGCAAGATACTTATGAGCATTGCATACTGTGGCTTCATCACCGATTGAAAATAATTGCTACCAAATACGTTCAAATTCATAAATAAAAATGCAACAAAGTAAATTCGAATGGCAGGAACTGCAAGTGCAAGAATTTCCTCTGTGGCATGTACAAAAATTTGAGTCAATATGCTCGGAGCCAAAATACCACAAAACACAACTAGGCTACCAATCCCTGCAGAACAAAGGAAACCAAGATTTCTTACCTCATTTACCCTCTTTCTTAAGCCAGCACCATAATTGACTGCTATGATTGGTTGTGCAGCTTGTGCTACCCCATTCGCTAGAGACATCACAACAAAGGAGCTATTGGCGATAATACTATAGACCGTGATACCAATATCACCAATATATCGGACAAGCTGTATATTAAATAGAAAGGTAACAACTCCACCTGCCATCTCCACAAGAAAGCTAGCAAAACCATTCGTTACTATCTTCCCGAGTCTTCTTATATGGAATCCGTGCTTTACTAATTTCAAAGTACAGTTTTTTTGAAAGAAATGAGTACATAAAATCACAACCGTGGCACTACTTCCAATCACGGTTGCAATTGCCCCGCCGGTCATCCCTAACGAAAACCGATAGATAAAGATATAATCCAGTACAATGTTCGTAACTCCACCAGTAATGACTGCAATCATTGAAAGATTTGGATTCTTATCGTTACGTACGAAGGTCTGTAACATAGAAGAAAACATAAAAACTGGTGCACCTGCAACTAAAATACGTGCGTATTCTACTGCATATGCATAGGTAGCTTGCGTTGCTCCTAGGAATTGTAATACTGGCTTCAGCCCTACTTCAAGTAAGATTACTAGTATGATGGATAGTGCTGCCACTGAGTAGGTACTTGTTGTAAAATACTTCTTTCCTAGCTCATAATCCTGACTTCCTTGTGCAACAGACATCAATACTGCTCCACCAACACCAAATAATAATCCAATTCCAAAAAACAACGTAAACAGAGGAAGAATAATATTCAGTGCCGCAATTCCATTTGCCCCGACACCTTTTCCAATCATAACTGAGTCAGCAAGAATATAAATAGAGGTTACTAATGTTGCACTTATGGATGGGAATAAGTAACGAAAAAATAGCTTTTGGGGAGAACCCTTTGTTAAATCAATCTGTTTCATCTTAAGTTTATCCTTTCTATGACATTACCTAGGAAGAACAAAGTGTGCTTTGTCCAGGAAACCCAGTTTCCTTTAAATTAAAAAGCTGGATAATCCAGTTGGTATCCCAACCATCTTATCCAGCATATTCACGTATTTGATACCCTCTAACGAACATTTCCCATCATATCATAGAGGATGTTTGACGTCAACTAATTTTTCATCACCAAGTCGATGTTACCTGTTAATCGTCATCCTTATCTTTGGTTAGCTCACTGCCTTTTTTATGATCACCGAGTCAATCTCATCACGATAAAGGTAACCTCTTGCACGAAGCCCTTCCTCCATCACTGTCTTCCATTCTAAGAGTGACATTTCAATTACTTTATTACTCTTTAACATTAGATTTAATTTCGAATTCCATTCCAGGATTTTATCCCCTTCGATGGAGTACATATTTCTACGATCAATTGCACCGATTTCTTCTAATGTTTTAATCATACGGTATACTGTCGCAATACCAATGCCAGGATCATATTGGTTTACCTGATAATATATTTCCTTGCAACTAGTACAATCATGTCTAAGAATGGCATCGATAATATACTTTCTCTGATTTGTAATTCTATATCCATTCTCCTTTAAAGCCGTAATGATTTGCTCTTTGTGGTGCATCAATTGACGCACAGTTTGATTATCTTCTACACGTGTTGTCATAACATTCTCCCTTCTTCGCTAAGAGCAAATGGGATTCATTTATTTATTCCTATTTATACAATAATAGTAACAATACCTCTTGCTATTAAAGCTACAATATAAGCCGTTAACATTTGAATTCCAACTGCCCCTATGGTTGACTTCCAACTTTTAAGTTCTCGTTTCATCGCTCCTACTGCTGCAAAGCATGGCATACATAACAAGTTAAATATCATAAATGCGTAAGCTGCTGCTTTGGTAGGTATATCTTCTTTCATTGAGTGTAATGCATTCTCGTCTCCACCTTCAAACAGAATTCCTTCTGCGTAAATATCAAAGGCTTCTTCTTCGTTGTAAATTCCATCGCTAAATCCTAGCTCAAGTAGCTCATCTTTTGTATAATCTGAAAAGAATTGTTCTAAATATTCTTCATTGATATCATCTTCATATAATTGTGCAAAGGTAACTACTACCATTTCCTTTGCAATCCAACCAGTAGAAATTGCAACCGTTGGTCTCCAACCTGAGAAACCTAACGGACGAAATACAGGTTCTACTACATTGCCTATGGATGCTAAAAAGCTGTCATCCATCTCACTTAATATACTTCCATCATCATTGACGCTTGCATTCTTACCATTGAAGGAATCCACATTGAGGTTGGTCAAAGCCCAAAGGAATACAGTGGACACAAAAATTACGGTACCAGCTTTGACAACAAAGCCTTTCACCTTTTCCCATCCATGAATACCAACTGATTTGAGTGTTGGAATTCGATATTGTGGAAGCTCCATGATAAAGTTGGAAGCTTTCGAGTGGTATACTACCTTATTCAAAATAAGGGATACTACAATCGCTACTACGATTGAAATCATATAAATAGAGTACGTTACTAAGGTTTGATTGGCATCTGCAAAAAATGTAGATGCAAACATTGCAAAAATTGGTAGTTTTGCTCCACATGGCATAAATGCTGTCACAATCGTTGTAATCTTTCGATCTTTTTCCGAATCCAAGGTTCTGGTTGCCATAATTGCTGGTACACCGCAACCAAAGCCCATCAAAAGTGGTATAAAAGAACGTCCAGATAATCCGAATTTACTAAAAATACGGTCCATAACGAAAGCAACTCTAGCCATATACCCACTGTCTTCTAGGAAGGAAATCATTAGATATAATACAAGTACTAATGGAACAAAGCCTATGATGGCACCGATCCCTTCCATAATTCCATTCATCACCAAAGAATTAACCCAGTCTGGTGAAGTACTAACTAGCTGTTCCATGAAGCCAGCAATCACTCCCCAGCCCTCTTCTGCAAGACCTGCAAGCCAAACACCTGGGCTATTTAATCCTGTTATGAATAGGAAATTCTCACTAAAGGTTGCTGCAAACATCAAATACATGACGACAGCAAAGATTGGTAAGGCAAGAAAACGATTGGTCAAAATCTTATCTAATTTATCTGATTTCGTTTCCACATGTGTAACTTCCTTGCGGATACGAACTTTTTTCATTAAGGAGGATATCTGCTGATATCTAGCATCTGCAATCACCGCTTCAATATCCATTGGAAGCTGATCCTCACACTCTGAGACTAATTTATGAACAAGTGCTAGCTGAGCAGAATTTAGTTCTTTGGATACAATCTCATCGCCCTCTAGCAATTTGATTGCCTTCCATTCCTTTACTTCCTGTCTGCTATCACCGAGTAATGCAGCAACTTTTGTGATAGTTTCTTGAATATTTGATGAGAAATAATTGGCTTTGATCGGTAATGTACCCTCAGCAGCAACTTTTTTAGCTGCGCTCATCAATTCCTTAAGTCCCTCGTTTTTTCTAGCAGAAATCGGAACAACTGGAATTCCAAGTAATTTACTTAATTCCTCACAATGAATAATATCACCACGTTTTGTAACCTCATCCATCATATTGACTGCAAGCACCATCGGAATCTGTGCTTCCATGATTTGAAGCGTTAGGTATAAATTACGTTCCATACTTGTTCCATCAATAATATTAATTACTACATCTGGTCGTTCACAAACGATATAATCTCTTGCAATGATTTCTTCCGCCGAATATGGTGATAAGGAATAAGTTCCTGGTAAATCAAGAATTGAGATTTCTTTCTCTTTACGATATGTACCTTCTTTTTTATCTACGGTTACTCCAGGCCAATTACCTACGTGCTGTCTTGATCCGGTGAGTTCATTGAATAACGTTGTTTTTCCGCAATTTGGATTCCCAGCGAGTGCCATTCTTATTGCCATGATTATTCACCCAAGCGAACTTCAATATGATTCGCTTCATCCTTTCTCAAGCTTAATTCATAACCACGAATGCAAACTTCAATTGGATCACCAAGAGGTGCTACCTTTACAACCTTAATTTCAATACCACTCGTTACTCCCATCTCCATGAGACGTCTTCTTACTGGTCCCTTTTCTCCAATGGAAGTAATCGTACCACTTTGCCCTGGTTTTAACTCTTTTAAAGTCATAACATATCTCCTTATATTAAGTTCTTTTGAAGTAATTCTTTTGAATTATTTCATTTGATTTATTTCATTTGAATTATTTCACTTGAATTAATGAAGCGATTCCACGATTCAGTGCAACCTTTACTTCTTTTATAAGAACTATCATCCCCGAAGCATTCTGACCAACAACACAAACCTCTTGTTCTGGTACAAACCCTAGATTCCAAAGATGTTTTTTCATCTCATCTTTTCCTTTACAATCAACAATCACGCTTTTTTCGCCTTCATTCATCATTGCTAATGTCATACGGCACCTCCTAATTATGTCTCATTTTTGATAACCGTTCTCATTTACAATGTTAGTATATTAAATATTTTCCAGTTTGTCAATACCTTTTTGTAATTGATTCTCAATAACAATAAAATTTTCCTCTGAATCGTAATTTAGTTCTACGTCTATCCGAAAAAACATAAAATGAGGGCCTATCGTATCCTACGATTTCCTCATACGACACATGTTTGTTACTTTCTCGATGTAACATGTCGTATGAGGCTTTCGTCAAATGCTTGCGACAGACCCTCAATATTAACTTATAAACTTAGTTGCTAATGCTTAAAAACCCCTGATCACATTTCCTCCTAAATTGTTTAGAGATCAAAATATTGACATAGTGCTTGGGTACCAAGCTCTCCTTTACCCTCTTCTTCTAACTTACGATACATATGAAGTACTTGTTCTAGGACATTTAACTTAAGTTGTCGACTATCTGATTCTTCCATCGCAATCTTTAAATCCTTAAACATATGTTTAATGAAGAAACCAGGTGCAAAATCCTCTTGCAACATTCTAGGTGCCATATTCGACATCTGCCAGCTACCAGCAGCTCCTTTACTAATACTATCAAGCATCGTCTGCAGGTCTAGTCCCGTATTTTTTGCATAAGCCATTGCCTCACATACCCCTGCAATGGTGCCTGCGATAGCAATTTGATTTGCCATCTTGGTATGCTGTCCATTACCTGCCTTACCTTCATAAACAATAGTAGTTCCCATGGCTTGAAAGATATCCATACACGCATTGAAATCTTGCTCCTCGCCACCTACCATAATGGATAAAGTACCGTTCTTTGCTCCAATATCTCCCCCAGACACTGGTGCATCTAACGCTTTCATACCTCTTTTCTTTGCCTCTTCATAGATTCGAATGGATAGTTCTGGACTCGTAGTCGTCATATCAATCACATAGGTTCCTTCCTTCCCATGTTCAAAGATGCCACCCTCGTTAAAATATACCTCTTCCACATCTTTGGGATAACCTACAATTGTAATTACCACCTCATTCTTTGCTGCACAGCTAGCAATACTATCACACCAAATAGCCCCCTGTGCGAGTACATCTTCCACCTTTTCTTTACTTCTTGCAAATATACTAACCTCAAACCCTTGTTTCATAAGATTTAATACCATTGATTTTCCCATTACTCCAACGCCGATAAAACCGATTTTCTTCATGATTTTCTCCTTTCTTTTGTCAATGCATTATTGTTATGAAAACCTCTATTAACTGTATCTTAATATACCCGTGGCAAACTATCAATATAAATAGGACAAATTACTGCAATTAATGTTCACTATCGACTTTCTCATAGAATATATAAATACGGTTAAACTACAAAAGAGGTGAAATTTATGTCTTATATTGCTCCAAACATGCAAGCGAAGTTCGAAACTTTATCCATTGATCTAAAAAATACAATTTTAGAACGCAATGTACAGATT
>JAEZKD010000032.1 GCA_023415655.1 Bacillota bacterium
GCTTTAGTGTGGGTAGCACTGGAGCTGTTTTTCATATTCCACCATATAACCAATTGTTTCTAAGGTTCTCAACTGCTTGTTCACGCTCATCATAAAATATGTATCCACTTCTTGCTTTCTTTCTAAGTTCCGCTAATTTACATTCATAGCAAAACAGTTCTCCATTATACGCCATACTCGAATAGCAGAAGTCACAATGCTGATAAGACCAAACGAATTTCTCTGCGTCTTTATTATAGAAATGGTTGTACATTTCTTTATCAAGTTCTGTCATTCGATGTTTAGAGGTTCTAATCCAACGCTTATAATCGTCGAAAGCAATTATCGATGCTTGTTCGGATAAGTTAAATTTCTTCATGACGTCCGCAAAATTCTTACATCTAGAATAATGTATTACCATTCTTGGTGCCAATATGTTACTGGCAAAAAAGTTAGCCTCTTGTTCCTCTTCAGGAGTTCGATTTTCACTGTGACCAAGAATGACATGTCCCAATTCGTGCATCAATGAAAATCTCATACGTTGTTCTATAGAATCATCATTATAGTATATTGTCCCTCTAAGTACAAAAGATTCATCACTAACTAGCAAACAGTGACTACGCTTTTTACTTGTTAAAGAAGAATAACTTATGCTTTTAATATCACAGTTATTAATTATATCCAGGCAATCGATTGGATATGATTTGATGTTACACCTCTTCAGTACCTCAAGAATACAGTGCCTAATTTTACTTTTATTCAATAAAAATCACCCTTTAATCGTCAGATAATAATGTACGTATAATGTCTTGCTTTTGTTCTAGTGTTAACTTCTTACCGTTTCTTGCTATTAAACTTTGGATATCTTCATATGTCGGTTCAAGTGATTCAATCTTAACCCCTTCTGACATTTCCTCAAGCTGCTCCACAGTTATCCCTAAATTTCTACAAACGGTGATTACTGTATTTACGCTTGCCTTTCCCACCCCATTCTTAAGCATTGTGTAAAGAGTTGTGTAGGGGATTCCGCATTTTTCAGCAAATGACTTTACGTTCCAACCTCTTTCCTTTATCAGTTTCTCTAAAATTCTTGCTTTTTCCATATATTCACACCTCTTTCTAATATAAGTAGATTATATACGAAATTATGGAACTTGTAAATGATAAAATTACGATTTTCCGTAATAATACGTAATTTCGAATTTTATATATTGACAATATACGACAAAACAAATATAATCTAAAGTATAAATACGAAATTCCGAATATTATGAAAGGAGAAATTACGATGTATAAAAACTTACTTACACTAATGAAAGATAAGAATGTAACTGCTTTACAGATTTCTAATTTATTAGAATGTCGACCAGCGACTACGAGTGACAAACTAAATGGTGTTGTTAATTGTGGGTTTACGTTTGATGAAGCTCAAAAGATTAAAAAGGTATTTTTTATGGAATATGATTACGACTATCTCTTTACTAGAGAAAAGGCATTTTTGCGTGAAGAGTAGATCGTAGTAAACAAGTACAACCAGTATTACATACTTATATAAAAAGGGCAGGAGGTGCCTAATGGTAGTAAAGGATTATACATCACCTAGTGGAGCGAGAATCTTTATTCACGACGACTATCTGAAAAGTCCAGAAGAACAAAAGCAGATTATTGAACAGATGACTTTAAGAATACAACGATATCTCGTTGGGGAGGTGCTTAAGGAAACTAAGGGGAATACCGCTTAGGCGGTTAATTGATTAAAGTTGGACAAGCAGGAGGTGAGAAGAGTGAAAGAAATCATTAAAATCTGCAGAGTTATTCAATCAGTGACAGCACTGATTGCTACTATAGCATTTACCTTGCTAGCAACAACCTATGAACAGAGCACCAAAGTGTTTCTAACACTGTGCTTCATATTTCTAGTTGCATTCATAAGCAGTTTGATAACTAATTTTATTTCAGACATTGCACTACATAAACTAATGGAATGCGAATCGGACAAGGATGTACATCAGAGAAGTTGCAATGCAGTTTATTGCAATTATACCAAGGATGGCAAGTATTTATATGAAAGGAAGTGATTGCATTGCCTAGATATTTAAACTGCAGATACTGTAGTAATGTCTACAATGTATCAGCAAAAGCACAGTACACAGATAATAACTACACTTGTCCAAAGTGTGCAGAAAGATTAATCCGTAATGTAAAAAGGACTCAACCGACCGCGAATCGAATTGAGCCCACAACAAAATTATCTTAGGGTCATTATAACATGACCAGGAAGGATTTGCAATGAAATCAACAGGTATTGTAAGAAAGTTAGACGAGCTAGGAAGAATTACTCTTCCAATGGAATTAAGAAGAACATTAGGTGTAGAGAATAAGGATTCAATTGAGATTAGCGTAGATGAGAATAGAATTATCCTCGAAAAGTACATACCAAGAGATGGGTGTCAATGCCAGGTATGCCATTCACGAATTGGCAAAGGAGAACGCTTAGTAACTCTGAACGGAGTCACCTTATGCAGCGTATGTATTGATCAATTTAAGGAGGAAGTATGAAGTCCGGTGATTCTCCGTGCTTGAATTGTCCTGAAAGAGAGCTCGGATGCCAAGGTAAATGTGTGAAGTACATAGCATATGCAAAGAGTCGTAGAGAGCTCAATGATAGACGTAGACAAATAAATAGTATCAATGATTATTTCCGTGGAGCAATTAGCCACAGTATGAGATTAAGGGGTGACCGAGTATGATGTATTGGACATGCCCTTTGTGTGGGACGAATCTGGACCATGGTGAGAAATGTGATTGTGAGGTGCCATATGGACGGTTATACGTTCGAAATGTACGAAGCAGAGCAACAGAGACAGGAACGTCTGTTCAAGAAAAGAGGAATCGAGGAGGAATTAGCAGATGAAAATTATGATAAAGAAGGCAGAAGATATTCAGTTGGAGATCATGGCCGAATTAAGACTTGTTAATCGAGTGGGAATGGATCAGCTTATAGTACATCTATGCAATATTGGATTCTTTAAAGCACCAGCAAGTACGCAGCATCATCTATGTAAAGATGGTGGGTTGGCAGAGCATAGTTGGAATGTTTATCAGATTGCTGATCGCATGGCTAGAGAATTGTTGAGTTTCCAAGACTACGCCAAGGTATCAGATAGCTTAACGTTAGTTACTTTATTACATGATGTAGGAAAATGTGGCCAGTTTGGATTGCCTTATTACAGTGAAAATATCTTAAAGGGTGGAAAACAATCAAAAGCCAAGCCTTATGAGGTCAATAAGGAGCTGTTGCCGGTGCCTCATTCAGTAGTGAGTATAAGTGAGATTTCAAAGCACATTGAGTTAACCCAAGAGGAGCAATTCGCAATTCTGTGTCACGATGGTCTTTATGGTGATATGAAATATGTTATCCAGGGGAAGGAAACGCCATTGTATTTATTGCTGCACAGTGCAGATATGTTGGCTAGTAGGGTTGTAGAAGTTAAGGAGGATAGTAGCGATGAATGATCTACAAGTAATCGTAAGTCAAAAGCCTGCGGAGATTAGCTTCAACTTTGACGAGATCAAAGTAAGCTTGTCTGAACAGATGGAGATTTACAAATCAATGGAAGTAACAGAAGAAGTCCTTGCTGAACGCAAGAAAGACATTGCAACCCTACGTAAAATTGCTAAGGCAATCGATGACAAGCGTAAGGAAGTCAAATCAAGCTATATGTTGCCATATGATGAATTCGATAAGAAGGCAAAGGAGCTCATCGAAATTATTAATCAGCCAATTGAGTTGATCAATAAGCAAGTCAAGGAGTTTGATGAAAAGCAGAAGGCTGAAAAGAAACAGAAGGCATATGACTACTATCTTGAAAAGATGGTTGGTCAATCAGAAACATTGGAGTTTGAAGAAGTGTTTAAAGACTCATGGCT
>JAEZKD010000040.1 GCA_023415655.1 Bacillota bacterium
TAAGATTGTGTAACATAAAATACCATCTTTTTATCTGGGATTTCAGGTGTCATAATTCTTATGTCTACCCCTCGTTTTGCAGCAAGACAAAGCGCAGTCATCATTTCGTTATCAATAATCAAATATGGAGTATATATATACACATAGTCCTTTGCCATATTGATGATATTGAGATAAACACACTCTCCCACTGTCTCAGAGTCAAGAGGAGAATCTGCATATGGTTGAACAAAGCCATCACTTTTGAATTCATGGTTCGCATAAACGTTCGGTTTAAATTCGTAGAAATCCTTATCCGTGTTATTAACTGCGTTCCACATGGATAAAAACATCGCTGTCAAATTCCATACCCCATCGCCAATTAAACGGATGCCAGTATCCTTCCAATATCCAAATCGTTCTTTCTCATTGATGTATTCATCTGCTAAATTGATTCCCCCAGTGAAACCGATATAGCCATCCACCACAAGTATTTTACGATGGTCCCTGTGATTCATTACAGAAGAAAAGAAGGGTGTCATCTTATTAAATACTGCACATTTGATGTTATACTTTTCTAATTCCTTCTGATAATGATAAGGAAGTAAGGTCATACATCCAAAATCATCATACAGAACTCGTACATCCAGCCCTTCTTTCGCCTTTGCCTTCAATATATCTAGCATTGAATTCCACATCTTACCTTCTCCAATGATAAAATACTCTAAGAAGATATAGTGCTTGGCATTACGAAGTGCTTCTAACATATCAGGAAAGTTTTCTTCTCCACTTTTATAGTATTTCGTCAGTGTATTTTGATAGATTGGAAACTTTGCACTGTTTAATATATATTCTACCTGTCCTGCTACCTGTCGGTCAAGTCCTTTGATATTCTCTATAATTTCTTTGTCCTGAGTAAGCATTGGCATAATATTTTGTGCAGACGCATCGATGCGACGTCTAAGAGCACGTGCTGGTTTCTTCCCACCAAAAAATAGATAAGCCAAGCCACCAAACAATGGAAAAAGTAGAATTGGTACAGCCCAAGCAAGCTTGTAAGCTGGATTGTCATTCTTATTAATAATTGCAAGTAATGCAATGACGCTTAGCATTTGCATTAGAATATTAATCCACCAAGATTCATTTGTTAAGTTTAATAAAAACAAAACAAACCAGGTCAACTGAACTACAATAAGGAAACCCACGATCGTGATTCGATTAAATAAAAACTTCTTAAACTTCAAACAAATACCTCCAATTGTCTTTTCGGGCATAGTTTCAAGTATAGGAGTCTACACTTGAAAAAAGAGGGACTCACAAACAGACTGCGACTCCCTCTACCTTGCATCGTAACATGCAAGTCTTTTTTACTTACTCTTGTAATAATTAATTAGGCAGCCTTTCAGAATAATCTCTCTTTCATCATCGGTCAAATCTCCAATTTTTAAACCAAACTCTCTCATTTCATCGGATACCACATAAGCCTTTATATCAGAAATTTTATGTTCTATCGCTTTTTTAATATTTTTGATATAGATATAGTCACCATTCTTAAATGGGAGATCTTCTTCCAAAATAAATGGAAGCATACCCCAGTTAATTAAATTGGAACGATATCTCTTCGTTGCATATTCCTTTGCAATATTTGCAAGTCCTCCAAGTACCTTTTGACAGCTTGCCGCTTGCTCTCTTGCAGAACCGTCTCCTGGTTTTACTGCATAAATAACTGATCCAATTTCCGTCTCTAATGGATTCACGCTAAATCTTTCCTTGATTTTTGCAAATACAGCCTCTACCTCTTTGTTTGCTGCAAAGATATCTGCCTCTTTCGTTGCATTCGCACGAGCTTTTTCTGCTTTCTGTACTTCCTTCGCACGGCTTACATAGGCAGGATCTTTACGTGATAATGTAAACTCTGCAAGCCCTAATGGGTTTGAGCGGTAAGAGGAAGTTTCACCGGAAGGAATCAATTCATCCGTAGTTGTTACTGGGTCATGAATGACTGAAACAACCTTTAATACGAGGTCATCCGATAAGGAGGACATTGCAGGCCAATCTACAATACCAGGTCCGAATTTCACTTCGGCATCTAAGTCTGGTTTTCCAACTCCATTATATACACGATTGCCATAAATCTTAGAATCAAAGAAGTAGTTTGGCTTTGTATAGGTAACATCAATGTCTTCTGCACTTGTTAAGTACCCTTTATTTGCTGCAGTTGCTGCAATGGAACGTGCATCCATTAAAGCGACCGATGCAATCTGTCCACTTGTAATCTTAGAACCTTCACGATTTGGAAAGTTACGTGTGGAATGACGAATACTTAACCCGTTGTTCGCTGGTACATCCCCTGCTCCAAAGCATGGTCCACAGAATGCAGTACGAATGGTCGCACCAGTTTCCATCAATTTTGCTACTGCACCATTTTTCACTAGTTCCATAAAGATCGGCTGAGATGCTGGATATACACTGAGGGAGAATTCGTCAGAGCCAATGTATTTGCCTGTTAAGATATCCGCTGCATCACAGATATTTTCAAAACCACCACCTGCACAGCCTGCAATAACACCTTGTTCTATATAAAGCTTACCGTTACGTATCTTATCCGTTAGCTTATAATCTATCTTACTATTATCCAAAGATACCAGAGCTTTCTTTTCTACCTCACGTAAGATATCTCCTAAGTTTGCATTTAATTCTTCAATGGTATATACATTGCTTGGATGAAATGGCATAGCAATCATTGGTTTAATCTTAGATAAATCAACATAAATCATACCATCGTAATATGTGATCTCACCAGGATTTAATTCCGCATAATCCTTCACACGATGATGAATCTCATAGAATTCCTTTACCTTTTCATCGGTTCTCCAAATCGAAGAAAGACAAGTAGTCTCAGTTGTCATAACATCAATTCCAATACGATAATCTACACTTAAATTGTCAATCCCATCACCGATGAACTCCATTACTTTATTATTTACATATCCGTTCGCAAATACTTTACCGATAATAGCAAGTGCAATATCTTGTGGTCCTACACCTTTTCTTGGCTTTCCTGTCAGATATACACCAACCACTTTTGGCATATTAATATCATAGGTTTTGTTTAACAATTGCTTTACAAGCTCTGGTCCACCCTCTCCGATTGCCATCGTACCAAGGGCACCATATCTTGTATGGGAGTCAGAACCAAGAATCATATTACCACTGGCTGCGAGAATCTCACGTGCAAACTGATGGATGACTGCTTGATGTGGTGGAACATACATACCACCGTAACGTTTTGCACAGGAAAGACCAAACATATGATCATCTTCGTTGATGGTTCCACCAACTGCACACAAACTATTATGGCAATTAGTTAATACATAAGGAACCGGAAATTCAGTTAATCCTGATGCACGGGCTGTCTGAATAATGCCTACAAATGTAATATCATGGGAAGCTAGTTTATCAAATTTTATCTTTAATTTATCCATATTCCCTGAGGTGTTATGGGCATTTAAGATGGAATAGGCCATTGTATTCTTACTTGCCTCTTCTTTTGTAATACTTACTCCTGTCATCTGGTTTAGAATTGCTACACTGTCTGCATCTTCTTTTACAATCTGATTTCCACGTACAACGTAAGCACCTTTTTCGAATAACTCAATCATAGTACATCCTCCCAAATAATAAATTGCCTTAATTCCATTTTACCTATGTATACAGATGGTAAGAAACAAAGGCTTTGATTGAGTCAAATCACCTTTATTTCTTACCAATGCAATCACTTATGAAACTCTCACTTATGACTGTGCTCCCTCAGAAAAATCATATTCCCAATGTTCGTCACACTCATTGTGTCTGTTGTTACTAAAGATGCCCTCTTTAATGCTAACATCCATTGTAATAACATCTTCACTCGCTTCGTTGAATTCAATCATAGTCTTACCAGAAAAGTCATAATTAAATGTACCATTGTCGATGGACTTTTCTTCTTCTCCTTCAAACTTAAATGTAACAAATAAACGAGCTTCGGTACCATGAAGTTTTTTAGTTGAAGTCTTTACCTTCAATGTCTCTTGTGCTTTCAAGGAATCTTCAAAGAATACTTCATCTGCATAGTCAGTGTCATAACTTGCAAAGTTTAGTTTTACATATTCCAAGTTCTTACTCGTGTTGTTTTCGATGATTAATCGATTTTTACCAACATTTTCAATTCCAATCATAAGAAATGCAATAAGAAAAAAAGCAGCAATGATGCTTCCTATCAATACTAATTTCTTTTTCGGATTTTCTTCCGTATGTTTCGTCTCGACTCTTCTCTTTGCCATGAAAACAATCCTTTCTTCCTTCTTTATAGTACATAATGCCATCTTTCTCAACCTGACAAAGTATGACTTCAATTATATTAATATGAAGTTCTAGATAAATCAAGTAATTTCGTTATTTTCTTTCTCCATATCTCTACAAGTTCTATAATACAACAGCAAACTACACCATCTCATTCTCTAGTTAGAATATGAAACCTTAGTTCACCCATTAAGACAACGTATAGTCAACGAGACGATCGCCTTCATATACTAATTTTAATAGAAAGAATTTAGAACCGTTTGTTAACTGATCCAAAAAAATGCGATCTCCCTCCCAAAGCTTGAGCTTTTCTACGTCTACCTTCTTTACCCACAGAAGCTCTCCCTCATCGCACTCTTTGATCATTCCTTCATATCCCTTTGCTGTAAATAAGTACATATATTCTGTTTCCCATAAATCAGAAATAAAGGTGACAATACCACGAATCTCATAATCTGTTAAAGTTAATCCTGTTTCTTCCAATACTTCACGACAAACACACTCCTCCGGGCTTTCTTTCTCGAGAAATTTACCACCAATTCCAATCCACTTTCCTTCATTCGGGTCCTGTTCTTTTTTGGTTCGATGTAGCATCAGATACTCTTCTTTTTCATTCTCTATATAACATAAAGTAGTCATTTTCATGCGTTCATCTCCTTTACTCTTTTCCCTATGATAAGGTTCCAATCCTGTGATGTCAATCCTTATTGTATACAACTTTTATTGACTCTTAAGCATAAATGTAGCTTTTTTATTTCATGCGAATCTTAAAATATGATTAAAATCTACCAATAGGATTGAATCCAATTACTGGATATGCTATAATTTATGTAAAAAATTTATTGGAGGTATCATTATGGGCGACGACCCCGAGCCGAATAGTCTTCTTATTCAGATTCTCGTTCTATTATTTTTAATGTTGATTAATGCGTTTTTTGCTGGTGCTGAGATGGCACTCGTTTCTGTCAACAAAACAAAACTATCAAACATGTCAGAGGCTGGCAATAAAAAAGCTAAGACAATCCTAAAGTTACTTGATGAACCAACTAAGTTCTTATCTACGATTCAAGTCGCAATCACTTTATCAGGATTTTTCGCCAGTGCTTCTGCCGCAACCGGTATTTCGAAACAATTAGCTGTTGCATTGGAATTCCTTAAATTTCCTTATACCGAAGAGATCTCCTTTGTTTTAGTTACAGTTGTGTTGTCCTTCATCACTTTAGTTTATGGTGAACTTGTTCCTAAGAGAATTGCCCTTCAAAAAGCGGAAACCTTTAGTTTATTGTGTATTAACGTATTGGTTGTATTTTCAAAAATTGCAACACCATTTGTTAAGTTACTCACCGTTGTTACGAATCTAACATTAAAGATATTAGGTATGAAAACAGAACGACTAGAAGAACAAATATCAAAAGAAGAGATTCAATCATTAATTGAGCAAGGAAAAGAGCAAGGTGTGTTTAATAACATTGAGCATGAGATGATTAATTCCATCTTTGATTTTGACGACAAATTAGCTAGAGAGATTATGACTCCAAGAATTAACGTTTTTGCAATCGATATTTCAAAACCTAGAGAAGAATATTTTAATGAACTATTCGAGATGAATTATTCGAGAATTCCAGTTTACGAAGAAGAAGTAGATAACATTATCGGTGTATTGTATATCAAAGATTTATTAAGAGAAGCGAAAAAAGTAGGCTTTGATCATATTGATATTAGAGCTATTTTACATAAACCGTATTTAGTACCAGAAATTAAGAATATCGACGAACTATTTCGAGAAATGCAACATAATAAAGTATATTTTGCTATCCTAATCAATGAATATGGTGAATTTACTGGTGTTGTAACCATTGAAGACCTCGTTGAAGAGGTCATGGGAGATATCCAGGACGAATATGATGATAATGTATCTCAGATTGTTCCTTTGGAGGAAAACTCCTACCTCATTGATGGATTGATACCAATCGATGAGATCAATGACATGTTTCATTTGGACATTAGTACAGAAAATTACGATACGATGTCTGGCTTTATGATTGACGAATTGGGCTATATCCCAAAAGAAGGAGATTGTAAAAAGTTAGAGTATGAAACCTTTAGCATGGAAATCGTAAGCGTGAAGGAAAAACGAATTCATCAATTAAAATTAACAATTATTACAAATAATGAAGAAAACAACGAAGAAAAAGATATTGCATAAAACGTTGACTCCCTATGAGTATGAAAACTCTAAGGGAGTCTTTTTTATTATAGGATAAATTCTATAACTGCTTTGAACAGATCACCATCAATCTCAACATAGAACTTACCACCCTGAACCTCAATAATGCTCTTTACAATTGCAAGACCAAGTCCTGAACCTTCTGTGTTCCTTGATTCATCCCCACGTACAAAACGCTCCGTCAACTCATCTCCTGAGATATGCAACTCCTGAGCTGAAATATTCTTTAATACGATCACAATTTTTTGTGAGTTTTTCTCAATACTTAAATAAGCTCTTGTTCCAGGTTGTGCATACTTGATTACATTCATAAAAAGATTCTCAAAGATACGATAGGTCTTCTGGCTATCTAAATGCAGGATTACCTTTTCTTCAAAGCTCGTAAAGCGAAATTCAATTCCTGCTTCTTCAAAACGATCTGATAATTCTACCTGTACCTG
>JAEZKD010000069.1 GCA_023415655.1 Bacillota bacterium
TTTTTCCGCCTTCTCCATTTAAATATGCTAATACCACTTTTTTCTTAAATTCAAAGCTATATTTAGCCATAAAAATACCGACCTCCAATCGTTAGATTTTTTGGTCTAACTTTTGGGGGTCGGTACACTCTGCTATATTACCAGTCCCTTTTATTAAATAACTATAAATATTTCTTTTCAATTCAGTGTATTTTTCATATCCCAATGATAACGTATTATTATTATTGTCTATTATAATACCTGTTACTTGTCTCTTTCTGTACTTATTCATAAAATAAGTCTTTTCTTTATTTCTTTGTAATTGATATTGCTTTAGTAAAGAATCAATTATCTTAATTATATCATAGTCAATATGTTTACTAGACGAAATAATAATATCATCTGCATACCTAGTATATATCATATTTTGTTCATGAACAATTTTACTTAAATCCATATCAAAATTATACATAAAGCAATTAGAAATCAATGGTGATGCAACACTACCAATAACAAGATATTTACCTTTATAAAGAACCAAGTCTAATATTAAATCTATATCACTATCTTTTAATTCTAGATTATTTAAGATATCTTTATTGTTTTTAAAGAACTCTTTCATTGCAGCACGAGTAATACTTTCAAAAAAATGAGTAACATCTGTATGTAAGATATATTTTCCGTTCTTATGCTGCAAAGCATTATTTTTAACGGAACATCCTATTTGATAAGCAGTACTATATGAAGAGATGGGAAAATTAGTAAAAACGTTATGACATAACCAGTATTGCATTACTTTTAATTCTTTAGATGGGTGTAATATTGTTCGTGTTCCTCCATCCTTTTTTTTAATAAAATATTTTGCATACAAATCGTTTCTTTTAGAACAATTAATTATATATTGCTTATCTATGCCTAGTTCTCTGCTCATTTGATCTAATAAATTCATATCGTTTTTAACATTCCTTTCATCCTCTCCGGTTCACGTCTATAAACTCTACACATATATTCTGTTCTAAAAACGTTAAATTCCTTTCTCTCTAGCTTAAACATTGCATTATAACTAGTAATATCTCTATCCACAAAATAATATCCATTAATTTTATGTATGATTTTCATATCTTCCATTAGATTAATAACTTTTTTTAAACTAATTATTTTATGTTTATCCTTGTTTAAAATCGTATAAGTTTCTATTTCTCTTATTTCCTTATAAATCATTTCTAATTCATATGGAGTTATTGGCTCTAACAACTCTATAATATTCAAAAACTCATAAATCAAATTTTTCAATTTGATTTCTTCCGAATTAATATTTGGCATAAATTTTACTTTCTGATTTGCAATATTTTTAATCATATCATTAAATTGTAAAGATGTTTTTAACGTACTTTTACCATTATGTAAAATAATATTATTCTCATTTTTCTTTTCTATCTTTTTTATAGGACCTAATGTAATAAATGAATTTTTATACTTAGGATTATCTTCATTTATTACTATAGTTTTAGAAGCAAATGCATCGTGTAATGCGAAAGCTCCCAACTCACAATATGTGCCTGGACTTTCAACAATTATAATTATATATTCACTAATCTCTGCCAATACTTCTTCGAAAGTCAGGATATCAATAGGTTTATCTGATTTATATAAATATTCTGAAATAATACATTGCACATTATTGCTTTTTTTACCATATATTCCATTTCGAATATGTTTACTCAACTTGTTCATGGCTAAAAAACGTATATTATTTTCTTTCTCTAATATTGCAGAAGGAATCAAGTGTCCATTATCATCCAATATACGTTCTCCACAAATAAAAACGAACTTAGGAAGCTCTTCATTTTCTAAGCCCCTAGTTCGTAAAGCTCTTTTTAATTCTTGGATAAGTTCAATAACTTTTTTATCATTAAAAAGTTCCATTTTCCCCCCTATAAAAATAGAGAGATTCTACATTAATCCGCTAGCAAAGTTTATGAGTATCTGGGTCGTGTAGCGAGCCAGATGCGAATAAACTTTGCCCGATTGTATATCAATATCTCATCCTCTGAACTCGACTCAAAGCGACTATAAACGCACAATGCTTTATAGAATTAGTACTAGAATCTCTCTTTATTAAATTAATTACATTATACTATATCAACTTGGTCATTACAACTAAATTTTACATTTTATAACATTTATTTTCTTATATTTACTAGGTGACTTTTTTTGTATAGCATTTATCACCTAAACTATTTCTCTAAATAGCAAAAAAATAGACCTTCATTATAAAGAAGTTATTACTTTCTATATATTCCTCAATGTTGAAAATGATGGCGTTCCAAGGAGCGCCATCATTTATTAAAATAATTTATCCAGTTTTTTAATTAAGCTGCTAACGGGAATCGAACCCGTGACCTCCACCTTACCAAGGTGACGCTCTACCGACTGAGCCATAGCAGCACACATATCATGTGTCCGAAAAGTATGATACCATAACTATATCTAAAATGCAAGTATAAAGTGAAAAATATTTTTCAAATTGTTTGTTCTATTTGCGCAATTTTCCATTAGGTTTCTTGAGAAAGGGCATCATTTAACTTCTTTTTGATACGCTGAAGGCCATTATCAATGGCTTTGGGCTCTTTTTTTAGGATTTTTGCAATCTGAGAATAGTTCAGATCCTTCAGATATAGCGTAAGAATATCTTTTTCAAAATCAGATAATCGCTCCATTAGTTTTGTTTCGATATATCTCGTATTCTCACGATCGATAAGCATCTCTTCTGGATTCATATTGCGAGCATGTGCTATGTTTGCTACATACGTAATCGTATCGGTATTCTCATTTTCTTCAGAATAGGCTGAGGTATCAATGGAGATGTAATTGTTCAAGGGTTGATTTTTCTTTGTATTCGAGGTCTTGATTGCAGAATACATCTGACGAGATACGCACAAATCAGCAAAGGTAAGAAACGTAGCTGCTTTCTCCTTCTGATAATCTCGAATTGCTTTGTATAGACCAATCATTCCTTCTTGAATCAGATCATCTCGATCTCCTCCTATTAAGAATAGAGCTTTTGCTTTCTTTCGGACAAGATTTTTATACTTTCCGATGAGATAGTCCATTGCCATTCGATCATCCATGCGGATAAGCGCAATGATCTCTTCATCGGAAATGTCTTCATAACGCTTATCTTCCATGGTATGACCTCCATTCTATGATGATTTACTTAAATTTTCTCTGACGAACAATTTCAAAGGAAAGAACACCCATTGCTACCGAAGCATTCAACGAATCGATGTCTCCGCTCATTGGAATCTTAGTGATAAAATCACACTTTTCTTTGACTAAGCGGGATACTCCTTCGCCTTCACTACCAATGACTAAGCCAATCGGTCCAGTGAGATTCTGGCGATACATCACTTCACCTTCCATATCTGCACATACAAACCAAAGTCCTTTTTCTTTTAACTCTTCAATCGTTGTAACAAGATTGGTCACCTTCGCAACTGGTGTATAGTTGATGGCACCAGCACTTACTCTAGCAACGGTTGCTGTTAAGCCAACCGCTCTTCTTTTTGGGATGATAATACCGTGAGCTCCTGCTTGATTGGCAGTACGAATCATCGCTCCTAGATTATGAGGATCTTCAATTCCATCTAAAAGAACGATAAATGGAGCTTCTCCTTTTTCCTTAGCAATATTTAAGATATCATCCACTTCTGCATACTCATAAGCTGCTGCATATGCAATGACTCCTTGATGTTTCCCCTCTTCTGACATCTGGTCTAAACGCTCTTTTTTAACGAAGGTAATAATCGTGTCACCTTTTTTTGCTTCACGAATAATTGTTTTGATTGGTCCATCTTGACTACCGTCCAGAATAAAAAGACGATCGATTGTCTTTCCAGCACGAAATGCTTCAATTACTGCATTACGTCCTTCAATGGTTAGTTCTTCATATCTCATATTGTTCCTCCAATGAGCTGTTATAGCTTTGAACTTGTCCCATGCTACAACAGACCTTTCTTTGCTTTTAACTTCTTTTACAATTCTGTGCGAGCGAGTCCTTCTTTTACTAGATATAGAATCCGATCTAGTTGCTCTGTCAGGTACAGATAACCGATGAGTGCTTCAAACCCCGTAGCGGTACGATAATCAGTTACCGAAGCATTCTTTGCCGTGGTGACAGATTTGGCATTGCGACCACGCTTGAATACTCCCAACTCTTCTTCCGTTAATAACTCCATAATTGCATGTACCAGATCTTTTTGAGCAACTGCTTTTACTAGCTTACTTGCTCTCTGATGAAGGCGATTCACCTGTGCATTCCCTTTCTCCACTAACATGGTACGTATAATGAGATCGTAAATACTATCTCCAATATACGCCAATGTCAGTGGGGAATAGGTACGAATGTCGGTATCTGGTAATGCAAAGGTTGCACGAACCTTAGCTATTAAGCTCTCTTCCATTTTACACCTTCTCTTGTATCCTCTAGAACAATTCCTTTCTCTAATAACAGATTACGAATTTCATCTGCCTTAGCAAAATCCTTGTTCTTTCTTGCATTTTGACGATCCTGAATCAATTGTTCAATGTCTTCGTCTAGAATTTCTTCTTTTTTCGCAGTTTCCAATCCAAGTATATCACATAACAAAGTAATGTGGGATAGGATTTTTTCGATAAACTCTGCACTGCTATTGCTATTGGCATTCGTATTCGCTAATTTCACCATCTCAAAGATTGCAGTAATTGCATCCGCAGTATTAAAGTCATCATCCATGACTTCCTCAAAGCGCTTTTTCAATGCTTCAAATTGTTCTAAAACTGCAGCTTCTTCTTTGGTCACCTTGGAATCGGTATCCTGTTTTTCTACTTTTACCTTCTGGATAAATTTTAAGGATTCCACTGCGGTCTGAATTCTCTCTAAACCATTCTTGCAGGATTCAATGATTTCACGACTAAAGTTAATCGGACTTCTGTAGTGAACACTTAATAAGAAGAAACGCAATACTGCTGGTGCATATTCTGCAGTAATTTCACGAACTGTAAAGAAATTACCTTCGGATTTTGACATTTTCTTATTATCAACATTTAAAAATCCATTGTGCATCCAGTACTTTGCAAATTCCTTTCCTGTGCAGCATTCTGTCTGTGCTATTTCATTCTCATGGTGAGGGAAGATCAAATCTTCTCCACCAGCATGAATATCAATCTGTTCTCCAAGGTATTTTTTACTCATTACGGAACACTCAAT
>JAEZKD010000080.1 GCA_023415655.1 Bacillota bacterium
TCCAATCGAAGAAGCATTAAAGCTGTTTGATCAATTAATTACGCAATTAGAAGAATTGATGAATGAATAAATCATAGAATAAAAAAGAGCTATGGAAGCTTTGATAAAATCTCAAAAGCCTTCATAGCTCTATCTTTTTCATTTTGCTTATTATCTCTTTCTACATAGAATCAAGTTATTTGACAACAACGAGAAACTTCTTTACTAAACCACTGGTTGTCTTGATGGAGATAATTGAGCGACCAGTTGCTTTTGCATGAAGTGCTCCCCATTGACTCACACTTACGACGGAAGGATTGGAGGAAACATAAAAGATCTTATCGGTTGTAGCACTAGGAGTATAAGTAATATCTATCTTATGGAGTTCCCCTGGTGATAGTGTGATTTCATTACTTGGTAAGCTAATGCTTGTAATTGGATGTTGCGCAATGGATACAACATGTACTGCCTTATTACCTCGAAAATCAGTTACATAAATCGTATAATCTCCAGACTGATAGAGTCGTAATGTATTGGAATCGTTCTTTATTGTTAACGTGGTTCCTAGGTAACCAGAGGCGAAATCCTTCACCGTACGAACGCCTTTTGCATATTTCACTGTCTTAATGCCGGATAATTCATCAATTACTTTGATGTTAAGTGTAATGGAAGAGTTATCAAGCGCATAGTGGTAGGAGGAGGATACCAAAGGTGCTTGTGTATCATCTAAAACGTCATAGATGAGAGTGGATTCATTACCAGAGTAATCGCTCACATAAAAGGTGTAAGTTCCACCCTTATTCAACTCCAGTGTATTGGAAGTAATGGAAGTTCCAAGAGTTCCGTTTTTGAAAGAAGAGGCACCTTTTGCACCAGAGAGATATCTAATGGTTCGAATACCAGAGCCACCTAGATCTTTAGCATAGATACCAAGCATGATTTTATCTTTTTCATAATAGGTATTGATATCCAAGGTCGGCGCTTTTGTGTCAATTACTAAAGTAGAAAGTGACTGAACTAAGGTGAATGCATTTGGAATACCAGGCACTGATACCATTCCGTTAAGAGAAGGGATGGTTTTCGTATTTAGTAAAATAGTCTTCTTAACACTTTCAGGGCTAATGTTATCCGTACATGAATATAGAATGGCAGCCAATCCAGTAATATGAGGAGTAGCCATGGAGGAGCCTGACATTGTTGTATAAGAAGAGCCTACTGTTGTACTTAGAATATCCATACCAGGTGCAGCAATGTCTACGGTCTTCTTACCATAATTTGATTTGGTTGTTAAAGAGCCATATTGATTGATAAAGGTAACAGAGATAACATTCGGAAGGTTATAATTGGCTGGGTAAACAGGGGTAGTGTCATTATTGTTCCCAGTATTACCGGCAGCAGTCACAAACAACATTGAGGATTCAGAGATTACTTGTTCTAAAGCCTTATTATAGGTCGTTGAACCCCAACTCATATTTACGATATCAGCACCCATAGTAGATGCATATTTGATTGCTAAAATTGCATCTGCTATGGTGCCTTTCCCCTTTGATCCACCATGGATCTTAAGCGCCATGATCTTGGTATCAACATTAGAAGCTACACCTGCAATACCAACCTTATTATTAGCAGTCGCTGCGATAATACCTGCGATGTGAGTACCATGGTCATCGCTATCCTCTATAGCAGCCTTGATTTCTTCGGTATCTGCATCCATCTCATAGTGACAAATCGTATTGTCTTTGTTATAAAAATCCCAACCAAAGATATCATCGATATAGCCATTCTTATCATTATCAATACCATCATTCGGTATCTCACCAGAATTCACCCACATAGCATCGACTAAATCCTCGTGATTGTTGTCAACTCCAGTGTCTATAATTGCAACTACAACTTCTCTTGTATCTACGGTTTCTTTATTATATATGGACCAAGCCTCTGGTATGTTCATATCCATATCATTGGTGGAGTATACATTGACTAAATTTTTCTCAATCAACTGCCCATAGTAGCCTGGATTATGTAATGCCCATTGAGCTTCGGAATAGGAATCATCCGTATAAGATAACTCAATACTTGTATTAAAATCGATTGCACTTATTTCTTCTCTTTTGGATAAGTCATGATGCACCTTTTGCGCGGTGATAGAGTCGATTACTGAAAGTAACATGAAGTTATCATACTCGTTCTCAATGCAAATATTGGTTTCATACAAAGAGAGAATGGCTTGCTTTTCATCAGCTGATACATCTTGATTCCATAGGATGACCAGTTCCTTACTTTGCTCCTTTCTTTGCTCCTTGTTTTGCGTTGTTGGTTGTGGAATGAGAAAGAAAGAAAGAACGAGAGCAAAGGTAGAATATTTTATTATTTTACCAAAAATTTTCATAAAAAAAGAGCTCCTTTATTAAGGCAAAGTGAACGCCATGTGGTATAATCACATACAGAATGATGATAACATAATCTGTATAGAAAACAATCATCGTTTTAAACAAATTTTAAGTTGTTTTAGTGGCAGTTATATGTCAAAATATAAAATATTGGTAGAATTTACGATATTTACGTAAATACGGAGGATACTATGAAATTTTTAATTGTAGACAGTAACATGAATTCATCTCGCAACTTGGCTGCAATCATAGAAGAAACAGTACACGAGCTAGAATACATCGATACTGCAAATACATATAATATGGCAATTAATCTCTTTGAAAAAAATCGTTATGACCTTGTATTCATCGCGCTCCAATTTCGTGGAGGGGATAGGATTACATTGATTCATGGCCTACAAAAGAACTATAGTAGCGTTCATATCATTGTTTATGGTGAAGAATATACGGCAGAGGATTATCAAGAACTAATTCAGCTTCAAGTACTTGATTTATTAGAGGTGCCATTTCAAAAGGAAAAGATAGACCGATGCTTTGCACGTTTTTTTGAGGAGCGAACGAAGCAGAGAATGAAGTTAATCTCAGATCGTGAAAATCTTGCACAGCAAGCCAATGAGTTAATTGAATTTTCTTTTATCTATTCGGTTTTATTTAATGGAGATTTGAATTGGGAATGGAAAAGGTATCAGTATTTACTTAATATTAGTGGGTCTGGATATGTCATATATGTATCCTTGGATAAAAATCAGGAAGAAAAGTCATTACCATATGAACGATATGCAAAATTGATTAAGAAGGGGGTAACCGCGGGATACAAGAGTATCATTGGAAAAGAGGCTACCAGTAGAATCGTTATTTTTGTTATGGCAAAGTATGGTCTAGAACGAGATCGTAATACAACAAGAACAGAGAAAATTCGATATGGAAAGTATATTCAAAGAGTATTCAAGGATATGTTTGGGTTAGATGCGAAGATAGGAATAGGAGGGGAAAAGTCAATTGAAAAACTTCCAATCTCTTATGAGGAAGCGTTGCGAAATGTAAGATTTGATAACGCTAGCATGAATTCAAAGCATGTAATGGTCTGCGAGGAGGATGGCTTCTATAGCCAGTTGGAGCAGAAATTCTTAACAGACATTAGAGAAGGAAGCCAAGAATCGATGAATAGCTTCTCATCGCTCTTAGATCTTATGAAGAATTATAATCTGACGGATAAGAAGAACAAAATTTTAGAGCTTTTAGTTATGGCATCGCATATTGCTCGATATGATGGGAAGAATGAGAGTGAATATACCAACTATATGGAACTTAGCAATCAACTCTATCATATGGGCGAGGAGAATATGAATGCTTGGGCCTTGAGAAATGTAAGCTATATACTCAAGTCAATTCGAGATTATCAAGGTGCTAATTCGTATGGTGATATCAGAAAAGTATTAAGATACGTTGACACTCATTATGATGAAGACATTACACTAGAAGAAGCTGCTGGGATTATGAGCCTGAGTCCACAATATTTTAGTCGAATCTTCAAAGAGCAATCAGGAAGTACATTTGTAGATTACTTGACGAACGTTCGTATGAAAAAAGCGAAAGAATGGCTTGTTTATTCTTCGGATACTGTGCAAGAGATTTGTTTTAAGGTTGGATATAAAGATCCGAACTATTTTGCAAGAGTGTTCAAAAAAACAGTAGGCATTACCCCAAAGCAGTATAAAGCACAAAAAATTAAATAAATTTGGGCGTTCAAAAAAGTATTTGACGAACAAAATAAATTATGATATAGTTAAACAGCTATGGAAGAGGTCTTTTTTTTATGCTTAAAAATAAAAAAGACTGTTTTAACACATGAATAAGGCAAGATTGGCAAATCGGCATATTTACCAATTATAGAAGCTTTATTCACCACGAAAAATTAACGGAGGTGGAAGTTGTGCGAGTAAAAATTACATTGGCATGTACAGAATGTAAACAACGTAATTACAACACTACTAAGGAAAAGAAAAACCATCCTGACAGAATGGAAACTAAGAAGTATTGTAAGTTCTGTAAATCACACACATTACACAAAGAAACTAAATAATTGATACCTTTGTATTCAGGAAGGAAAGTGAGATTATGGGAGAAATAACTGCGAATACTACAGAAAAGACTCCAAAGAAAAGCTGGTTCAAAGGTCTTAAATCTGAGTTTAAGAAGATTATCTGGCCAGACAAAGAATCACTTGTTAAACAATCAACAGCTGTTGTTGTCATAACAATCATCCTTGGTATCATTATTGCACTTGTAGATCTGTGCGTAAATTATGGTATTAAATTCATTTTAGGATAGGGTGATTATATGTCAGAGGCGAATTGGTACGTTGTTCATACCTACTCGGGTTATGAGAATAAGGTAAAAGCCAACATTGAAAAAACAATCGAAAACAGAAAGCTTCAAGATCAAATACTCGAAGTTTCGGTTCCTATGCAGGATGTTGTCGAGGTGAAGAACGGTGTTAAGAAAAAGGTTCAGAAAAAGCTATTCCCAGGATATGTCCTACTTAACATGATCATGAATGATGATACATGGTATGTAGTTCGTAACACTAGAGGGGTTACAGGCTTTGTTGGACCAGGATCTAAGCCAGTTCCACTAACCGACTTCGAGATGAAGAGCATGGGTATTGCGAAAGAAGAAGTACACATTGATTTTGCTGTAGGCGATACCGTAACGGTAGTATCCGGAGTGTGGGAAGATACTCAAGGAGTCATCAAGGCAATCAATCAGCACAAGCAGATCGTAACTATCAATATCGACATGTTTGGTCGTGAAACACCTGTTGAGATTAGTTTCACAGATGTAAAGGTAGAAAAATAAGTCGTGAGGTACTCACGCAAAGGAACTTGAAAAGTCCGAAATGTTCGGACAGTGGGAGGGTAAATAGGTCGCCTATTGCTCCCGGTAAAACCACAATTTTAGGAGGTATGCTATCATGGCAAAGAAAGTTACAGGTTATATTAAATTACAGATCCCTGCTGCAAAGGCAACACCAGCACCACCTGTTGGTCCAGCACTTGGTCAGCACGGCGTAAACATTGTACAGTTCACAAAGGAATTCAACGCAAGAACAGCAAACCAGGAAGGTATGATCATTCCTGTTGTTATCACTGTTTATGCAGACAGAAGCTTCAGCTTTATTACAAAGACTCCTCCAGCAGCAGTATTGCTTAAGAAGGCTTGTAATTTAAAATCCGCTTCTGCAACTCCTAACAAGACTAAGGTTGCTACAATCAAGAAGTCTGAAGTTCAGAAAATCGCTGAATTAAAGATGCCTGATTTAAATGCTGCATCCATCGAAGCTGCAATTAGCATGATTTCTGGTACAGCTAGATCTATGGGTATCACTGTAGTTGAAGACTAATCAATAAGTGGTTTCGATTTCGAAACTGCGCGATGTTTATAAATATGTGGGAGGGCAATCCCGATAATACCACTAGGAGGTAAATCATGAAAAGAGGAAAGAAATATACTGATGCCGCTAAACTTATCGATAGAAGTACTCAGTACGATGTAGATCAGGCAATCAGCTTAGTAAAAAAATCAGCAGTAGCTAAATTCGATGAGACAATCGAAGCTCATATCAGACTTGGTGTAGACGGACGTCACGCTGACCAGCAGGTTCGTGGTGCGGTAGTATTACCTCACGGAACTGGTAAAACTGTTCGTGTTCTTGTTTTTGCAAAGGGCGATAAAGTTGCAGAAGCTCAAGCAGCAGGTGCAGATTTCGTTGGTGGCGATGAATTAATTCCAAAGATTCAGAATGAAGGTTGGTTTGAATTCGACGTTGTTGTTGCAACACCAGACATGATGGGTGTAGTTGGTCGTCTTGGTCGTGTACTCGGACCTAAGGGCTTAATGCCAAACCCTAAGGCTGGAACAGTTACTATGGATGTTACTAAGGCTGTAAACGATATCAAAGCAGGTAAGATCGAATACAGATTGGATAAGACAAACATTATCCACGTGCCAGTTGGTAAGGCTTCCTTCACAGAGGAACAACTCGCAGACAACTTCCAAGCGCTTATGGGTGCAATCAACAAAGCTAAGCCAGCAGCAGCAAAAGGTCAGTATTTAAAGAGCGTTACAATCGCATCTACTATGGGACCTGGTGTAAAGCTTAACACTAACAAATTAGCTTAATTTGGTGATTGACACTAAAATAGATTTATGATACAATCATTATCGTTGTGATGAGTGATCATCATGACACTGCCGAAGACAGTAGGTGCCGTTATGGCATAAGGTGAAAACGCCTACCGAGGGATAATTAATCAAGCACTATATGCATGACTAATACTCTGCCTCTTGTCTTTGACGAGAGGCAGTTTTTTATTATCCGTCTTCTTAGGTAAACGTGGGACATCCCACAAGAATCTATAAGGAGGTGTACGTAAAATGGCAAAGGTTGAATTAAAGAGACCTATTATCGAGGAAATCAAAGGCTATGCAGCAGATGCAAAAGCAGCTGTATTAGTTGATTACCGTGGACTTACAGTTGAGCAAGATACAGCTCTTCGTAAGAAATTAAGAGAAGCTGGTGTTGTATACAAGGTATACAAGAACACTTATCTTAAGATGGCATTCGAAGGAACTGATTTCGCTCAGTTAGACAGTCATCTTGAAGGACCAACAGCAGTAGCTTTTGGTACAGAAGATGCAACAGCTCCAGCAAGAGTATTAGCAGAGTTTGCAAAAACAGCTGATAAGCTTGAGTTAAAAGCTGGTGTCGTAGAAGGAACTTACTACGATCAGAAGGGAATTGCGAAGATCGCTACGATTCCTTCAAGAGAAGTGCTTATCTCCAAGTTACTTGGAAGCCTTCAGTCCCCAATCACAAACTTCGCTCGCGTTATCAAACAGATCGCAGAGAAGAATGCAGAGGCTTAATTTTAACGAATTATCCAATGCAGCGTAAGCAATTGAAACCAACGGTAACCGCAGCGTGAATGCAAGTTTGCAGAGTGGACCGTACTATAATTAAATTAATGGAGGTAATTAATAATGACTACTCAGGAATTTATCGATGCTATTAAGAGCATGACAGTATTAGAGTTAAATGATTTAGTTAAAGCATGTGAAGAAGAATTTGGTGTAAGTGCAGCAGCAGGTGTTGTTGTAGCAGCAGCTGGCCCAGCTGAAGCAGCTGAAGAAAAAACAGAATTCGACGTTGAATTAACAGACGTTGGAGCAAACAAAGTTAAGGTTATCAAAGTTGTTCGTGAAGTAACTGGCCTTGGCTTAAAAGAAGCTAAGGACGTTGTAGACGGCGCTCCTAAGGTTCTTAAAGAAGCTGCTTCTAAGGAAGAAGCTGAAGACATCAAAGCTAAGCTTGAAGCTGAAGGTGCTAAAGTTACTCTTAAGTAATCATAGAATCCATGAATATAAAAAACGTTGTAATAGCATGTGCTATTGCAACGTTTTTTTTGTTTATTGGAGGCGGTTAGATCATAGAAACCTATTGCACACCTTAGAATTTGGATGATATAATAAAAGGAGAAATTTGGAAAATGTAACAAGTCAATCGCTGGAGGAACTATGGAATCGGAATTTCAAAAAAAGGAGTATAAGATACATGAAAGTGTGATACAGCTTCAAGAGATGATAGACTTGCTTGGTTATGATATGGCACTACAAGAGCAACTGCAAGAATGTAAAACGTTGATTGAAGAGAAGAGATATCGTATTGCCATTATGGGAGAATTTAAAAGAGGGAAAAGCTCACTGATCAATGCACTCCTTGGTGCCAAAATCTTACCTGCCAATGCGACTCCAACGACTGCTACGATCAATCGTATCACTTATGGTTCTACCCCAAGGGTAGTAATTACCTATAAAAACAATTCAAAGTTAGATGAAATTAAAATCGATGAACTAGATAATTATGTGACGAAACAAACCTCAGCAGGTTCCACTCGTGCACTTACGATAAAAGAAGCGACAATCTATTATCCGACCGTTATATGTCAAAATCATGTAGATATGATTGATACTCCAGGGCTCAATGATGAAGAAAGTATGACCAATATTACACTTGACATGATAAGGTCAGTAGATGCGGTTATCATACCACTTCACGCGAGAGCTCCATTTAGTGAGACAGAGATGCATTTTGTATGTCAACTGTTAGGACGTGAGAATATAGATCATATCATATTCGTTGTTACCTTCCTCGATCAGTTGGAGGAGGAAGATTACGAATATAACTCCTTTATCGATTATATCAAACATAGAATCTATGAGGAGGTTATACGTGAGTTAGACAGTAGAAAGGCCGAGGAGAAAATAAAGCAGAAGGCAAAACGATTGCTTAGTGATGCTTCGGTGCATGGAGTATCCTCCACTCTTGCTTTGAAAGCCTTTTTATCGAATAATCAAGCACTATTAAAAGCGAGTAGGTTTGAGGAATTCTCGACTGCTTTATTACAAACTATCACAGCCAATCAGCTAACCAACTCCTTTGCTCAGGTGAACCTTCGTATGCGAATGATTACAGAAATGATGCCAAAAGAACATGAAAAAAGATTACATAAGATCACAAACCAAACAGAGACAATGAAGAAAACGATGGACTGGATTAAGGATTATCAGTTACAAGCAAAACAAAAAATGAGTGTTTGTTTTGCAAAGTATTATGATGTCATGGAGACTTGTAGCAAGCAGGTGTATTCGATGAAGAATGACATGGCTAAGGTATTTATGAAAGGGTTAGGTAGGATACGAGTCAATGAAGAAGAGGAGATATTAGCAATCCTTCATGAGTGTAAGAACATCGCAATAGAGACAGTTAGTAAACCATGTGAGAGTAAGATGAAGCAAGCATTGATAGAATTATTGGTGAAGCAAAGTGAAGAGGCTACGTCTGAAGTTACATGTATACTAGAAGAGATCCATAGTCTACATAAGGATGTCATGAATGAGAATTGGAACAGTGCTTTCATTGAGGATGCAAAACAGATCATCAAGCCTGTTACGTTTCGCTGGAAGACTGAATTGATACCATATTATGTATCGATTCGAGAAGATGACTTAATGGATGGAATCCTAACGGCTATCGATGAGGATGTGAATGACTTATATCAAGCAATCCAAATGGCACTTCAATGCGTCAGAAAGACATGGTTTCAAAAGCTTGAGAACATTCAGAAAAGATTAGAGAATGAAAAACAAAACCTAGAAAAACTTTTAGTACAACAGGAACAAGAAAGAAAAGTATATCTTCAGAACTATAGAGTGTTATATGAGAGAGCACTAAAAATCGTGAAGGGGTTAGATCAATGAGTGTTTGTTCGCAGTGTCAAAGTGAATTAGAGGCTGGAATGCTATTTTGTGATAAGTGTGGAGCTAGGGTAATAAAAAAAATCGAGAGTAATACAAGTTTTGAACGAATGCAATTAGTTCCTGAGGTTACAAAGGATAAATTAGGACATGCGAAGTTAATTTTAAAGTTTGATCATCAGGTCTATTTAGGGAAACCAAGGATTAAAATAGTAATGTATGGTCAACCTGAAACGAAGCTTTCACCTGGCGAAAGTGTTGAATTAAAGCTACCATATGGAGAATATGTAGTTAGATTGAGCTGTTTGTTTCGTGAAACTGTCTTTACGGTGGATCTAAAAGAAGATACGACGATTTTGATAAGATTCAATCGTGTCACTGGTAAGATCGACGTAACAAGTTCAGGTTCTAAATTCTTTGTTACAATTCATAAGTGATGAGGTGAAGGATGGAAAAGAAAACGGATTTTTCGGGATTTACAAATTATAAGCAGACTGTAATTGAGTTAACGAAGGATCTAAGTCGCTTGATGGAATTCAGTGAACGACTTGCATTGCAGGGGAATAAGACCTCCTTGGAAGAGGTAATGAGACGTTTAGAGAAAGACTCATTTTGTATTGCGATCATTGGAGAGTTCAATCGAGGAAAAAGCACCTTAATTAACGCATTATTAGGGAAAGATGTATTACCAATGAATATCCTTCCAACAACTGCAATCTTGAATAAAATTGCGTATAGCATTACACCTTTTGTAACGATAGAATACAACAATGGTAGTAATGAGCAGATTCCAATTGAAGCCTTGAATGATTATGTGACTAAACTAACCAAGGAAAGTGAAGAACGAGCAAAGTCGATTAAGGAAGCAACCGTTTATTATCCAATCAACTATTGTAAGAACGGAGTGACCATTATTGATACCCCTGGATTAAATGACGATCAAGCGATGACACAGGTAACAATGTCGGTTCTTCCAAAGATTGATGCTGCACTGATGGTAATCATGGCACAATCTCCATTCTCTGAATCGGAGCGTAGCTTCTTAGAAGAAAAAATAATAACGAGTGACTTGGGACGTATCCTTTTCGTAGTGACAGGTATCGATCTTCTAGATGAGGAGGATGTAGATGTTGTTCTAGATCATATCCGTAATACAATTAAGGAACACATTATCAAGAAAGCAGAATCGACTTATGGAAAGGGTTCAAAGGAATATGACAGCTACATTCAAAAACTTGGTAGGGTGCATGTATACGGTATCTCTGCTAAGAAAGCTCTAAAAGCAAAAATGAAGGGGGATCAGGAGATGCTGGAACGAAGCTGTTTCCCAACCTTTGAATTAGCTTTAGAGAAATTCTTAACCCAGGAGCGTGGTGCAATTACGCTAAGCGTTCCTGTGAATCGAATTAGAACCTCATCGATTGAAATATTAAAAGCAATTCAACTTAGAAAAGATGCACTTAGTATGGAAAAAGAGGATTTTGATCGTAATTATGAACTTGCCCTTTCTCATATTGAACAAATTAGAAAAGATCGAAAACTTGAATTTGAACACATCAATGAATCGGCAGAAGCTACCTATTCCCAACTTCAACCTCAGATTGTTGGATTTTGGCCAGCACTCACCAAAGCAGCTCAAGAAGCAATCGATGAATGCAAGATAACTAGCGATGATTTAAAGGAAGATCATATGAAGCAGACACAGGAACGAATGTTGAATGCTGTAAAGCAGGCAATTTCATCTCAAGGGCAGATCCTAACGGAACGAATTCAAAGCTTTATTAATAATTCGCTAGCAGAGGAAGCGAAACGATTATCTGGCTTTGAGAAGAATTTTTACGAAGCAACCGAACGAATTCAGAACTTGTTTCGGAATGGAATAGGGACTGGAGGAACTGGAAGTGCAACGGTAATATCAACGGTAACTAATTCCGTGATAGGCTATGGTCTAGGTGGAATGTACATGGGGTATAAGGAGGCTGGATGGAAAGGAGCTCTATTGGGTGGAGCAACCGGATTTGCAGGTATGGCAGTTGGTAATATTGGATTATTCTCTGTTCTATTACCGGCTTTATCGATACCAATCACATGGCCAATCATGATTATCGGTGGAATAGCAGTAGGATTATTAAGTACGTTCTCAAGCAAATTTGCACTCAATAAAGTATTTGCTAAGGATCGCATTGAGAAGTTTAAAGAATCTGTGAAAACAAAGGTAGTAGAAGAGCTTGATCGAATGAAGGCTGAGAATAACTTCTCCATAACAGTTAAGGAGCAAATCGGGACAGCATTTAGTTCATTAAAAGATAAAATTAGAACTGAGACAGAGCGAATATTAAATGATACCCAGGCTCAGTTGACTCAATTAAAGGTTGAGAGAGCTCAGATGAGTCTGACGAGAGAAAAGGAAACAGCAGAACTTCAAGGAATTATTAATGCATTGGATGATATCTGCAATCGTGCCGAGAATCTAGGGAAACAGTTATGTTTGGTATTAGACCAATAAGGAGATTCCTATGAGTGTAAATCCAACAGATACGATCGATGTTAGTTTATTGACATATATCAACCAAAGAAAGGTCATAACACAATCGCACCTAGAAGGTGGAATACCTGATTATGCATATGGCTCTGATTATGTATTGCGCCAGAAAATCAATGCAATACCAGGTGTCTATCGTTTCTTTAAAGCATTAACTAATCAGGTGGTACCTTATCTGAAACAACAAATTAATCTGACTGCATTAAAGGTTGGACCAGACCAATTCCCAGAGGTATACCAGATCACGCAAGAGTGTGCAAGGAGACTTGGAATAGGTATGCCAACGATTTTTGTACAAAGTAATATGTCCGAGATGAATGCTGGGGCATATTGTTTTGAAGATGACTCGCCATTGATCACCATTACATCAGGGCTGCTCGAACGATTTACCAAGGGAGAGCTGAAGGTTGTCATAGGTCATGAATGTGGTCATGTCCACAATAACCATCTAATATATACAACTGCAGTCAATACAATATTGCAATCCTTTCAGATGACGATACCAGGTGTACGACAGATTATTGCTATGGGCTCGGCACCGATTCAATATGCACTGATGGCCTGGTCCAGAGCTGCTGAAGTTACCTGTGATCGAGCAGGTATCATCTGTTCTGATAGTTTTGATGATGAGATATCCTCAAAAGCAAAATTTCTATATGGTGCTGCTTTTGATTCTGCTAAAGTGAATGTAGATGCAATCCTAAAGCAATATGATATGCTTAGGCAGACACCAGTGCGGTTGTTAGAAATGCAAGCAGATCATCCAATCCCAGTAAGAAGAATCTTTGCGTCCAAAGAATTCTTTCAAAGCGAGGTCTTGTACCAATGGCGCCCAGAACTAAAGACTCCTGGAATGAGTCTGATTAGTAAACAAGAGCTTGATGCACGTTGTGAGAAGTACATTGGTGTCCTAAAAAGCGGTAAGAGAGGGTGAGTA
>JAEZKD010000210.1 GCA_023415655.1 Bacillota bacterium
AGTATGTAGGTCTTGATGGAGCTATCATAACAATGAATGGATTTGGAGCTTCTGCACCTGCAGCTACTTTATTTGAGAAGTTTGGATTTACAACAAAGAATGTAGTAGATACAGTTAAGAGTCTAAATTAGAGATTTTTTCATAGAATACTTAATGTTTTTACTAGATCGAATATTACTATAATTTATAACTAAAAAGGGTAGTCACATTCATTTCACTTAAGACCATATTATACGATTGTTTATTATGGGGACTAGCGAAAGAATGTGACTGCCCTTTTATTCTTAATCCATTTATAATGATTCATTATTGAAATTCCAAGCATAAATCGTTAAAATAGATATATCTGGTAACTTTCGAGAAAAGGAGAACCAATATGGCGAAAATATTAATTGTTGAAGATGAGGTTAAAATAGCTAGATTTGTTGAGCTTGAATTAAAATATGAAGGATACACGGTGGAAGTAGCTAATGATGGTAGATCAGGGCTAGAAAAGGCATTAAAGGATGACATTGATCTTGTTCTATTGGATATTATGCTACCTGGATTAAGTGGCATTGAAGTGTGCCGTCGGGTTCGTTTGGAATCTAAGGTTCCAATTATTATGTTAACTGCGAAGGATGATGTTACTGATAAGGTTGCAGGGTTAGATACTGGAGCAGATGATTATATGACGAAGCCATTTGCGATTGAAGAGTTACTAGCACGTATACGTGTTGCTTTGAATCGTCATAGTAAAGATAATCAAGAAGCAAAGCTTGATGTATTAGAACATGGAGATTTGGTACTCAATTTATCGAGTCACAGTGCTTATTATGGTAAGGATGAGCTTACATTAACAAAAAAAGAATATGAACTTTTGGAGTATCTTATTAGAAATAAAAATATCGCTCTTACAAGGGAACAATTATTAAATAATGTATGGGATTACGAGTATTTTGGAGATACGAATGTCGTTGATGTTTATATTCGATATCTAAGACAAAAAATTGATGATAAGTATGGAATCCATTTAATCAATACAGTACGTGGAGTGGGGTATATAATTCGAGATGAAAAATAAGCTGGTTGAAGGTATACGTAGATTTCTTCAAAAGACAGTGCTACCATTTCGTAAAAAACGCCAAGAGATTGCAGGTGGAGTAAGGCTATCAATTACACATCGTATTGCAATGAATTATCTTAAGCTTTTAATACTCAACGGTGTTTTATTCTTTTTGATCTTTCCATTTTTATATATCAATGCGCAAAGAGGACATTATGAAGAGATGGCGGATAAGATAATAGTCTCGCTTATGAATGGAGATGGAACCCTAGGTAAAGAGCTCAATCCATACTCAGAGCATGGAGTTCATCTGATTTTATTTGAAGTTGAGAATGATCGAGAGATTTATAATGATCTAAATTATATAATAAAAACTGCTGGTGGTATTTTTAAAAGATTTCACTTTAATCTTGAGACGAAAGATAATTCTTTAATTATTGATCAGGAGGTTCGATTTGAGATAGGTGGTAGAGAGCTACGGGCAATTTTTTACTATAACTTATCCCCTGATATTAAGAGATTAGGACCGTTTATGGTAAATCTGATCTTTCTATACATAGTTATTGTATTCTGTATTATTAAAGAAGGAAAGAAAGATAACAAGAAATTGATTGAACCCGTCCAAGCTATGTCAGCTACGGTGAATCGATTGACGGTTAATAATCTTCATAGTGAGCGCCTTAATGTAGAAGGTACTAAAAATGAGTTAAAGGATCTTGCAGTTGTATTTAATAATATGCTTGATCGTATGGAAAACTCGTATGAGAGTCAGAAGCAGTTTGTTTCCAATGCATCTCATGAGTTGCGAACACCGATTGCAGTGATTCAAGGGTATGTTAATATGTTGGATCGCTGGGGATCTAAGGATCAAGAGATTTTGGAGGAATCGATTGATGCAATAAAAAATGAAGCAAATTCAATGCAAGAATTGGTAGAAAAACTACTATTCTTATCTAGACACGATAAAAGAACGTTAAAGCTAGAAAAGATTTTATTTAATATGCGACCAATTGTAGAAGAGATGGTCAAGGAAACTAAATTAGTAGCTAATAATAGAAATGTTGAGTGTCCTTACTTGGAAGATGTTAATGTATATGGAGATAAACAAGCATTAAAACAAGCAATTCGGGTATTTATAGATAATGCAATTAAATACAGCATGGATGGTGATACTATTAGAATCTCATGTAGGAATATTCGAGGTGATTGTGTAATTTCTGTTGAAGATACTGGTATTGGTATGACTAGAAAGGATATGGATAATATCTTTGACCGATTTTATCGGTCGGATCATGTTAGAGATAAGAAAATCGATGGTCACGGTCTTGGACTATCCATTGCGAAGTTAATCATTATGGCTCATACTGGACGAATTAAAGTACGTTCTCAGTATACAAAAGGAACTAGTTTTATTGTTACGATACCAAGAATTCGTTACTAATAATTGTAAAGAAAAGAGGCTGTTGGCCTTTGGATTTATCCAAAGAACCAGACAACCTCTTTTGATTTGTTTTATGCAATATTTTTAAATTGAGCGATATAGAGATTGTAGTATAATCCCTTTTTCTCTAATAACTCACTTGCTGAACCTTGTTCTACAATTCCGCCATTATCAATGACAAAGATACGATCGGCTTTTTGAATGGTAGAAAGGCGATGTGCAATGACAAAAGAGGTTCGCCCCTTTAGTAATGCTTCGATTCCTTCCTGTACTAATAACTCGGTATGAGTATCAATACTAGAGGTAGCTTCATCTAAGATGAGAATTTTTGGACTGGAAACCATGGTTCTTGCAAATGCTATTAATTGCTTTTGACCAACGGAAAGACCAGCACCTCTCTCTTTTAATTCTGTATCATAACCATGTTCCATCTTCATAATAAAGTCATGGGCATTGACTGCTTTGGCAGCAGCAATGATCTCTTCATCAGTTGCGTCCAATTTACCATAACGGATATTATCTTTTACGGTTCCTGTAAAGAGGAAGTTATCTTGAGTCATGACACCCATCTGTTCACGTAAGCTTTCAATCGATACTTTCGTTAAATCATAACCATCGACTTTGATGGTTCCTTGTTGAATATCATAAAAACGGCTAATTAGGTTAATGATTGTTGTTTTACCGGCACCCGTTGGACCAACAAGTGCAATTGTTTCGCCAGGCTTAACATGGAAGCTGACGTCTTCTAGCACCTTGGTATCTTCGTCGTAAGAAAAAGATACATGCTCAAATTGGACTTCGCCTTGAACATTAGGCAAGTCGATGACCTCATTGGCATCGGTTACATCGGGTTGTGTATCTAATATTTCAAAGATACGCTCTGCACCGGTTATATTTGTTGTTAATTGATTATAAAAGTTACTTAAGTTTAAAAGTGGATGCCAGAACATAGAGATATAGCCTGCAAACATCATTATTGTACCTACTTGAATTTCCCCTCTTATAGCCATTGTTACACCGGTATAAAAGAGACAAGCGGTAGCAGCACCCCAACATACATCTACGACTGGACCAAAACCATCTGCATATTTTACAGCTGACATAAAAGAGTCACGATGTTCTTTTAATAATACATCAAATTCTTCTTGTGTTTCATTTTCTGCAGAAAAACTTTGCACTATTTTCATTCCGGAGATATCCTCGTGAATAAATGCATTCATATTCGAGCTCTTCTTTCGAAAAATTTGCCATCCTTTGTGGGCACGTACCTGAACAAATAAAACACCAATGGCCATGACAGGTAGGCTGATTAAAGAAGCAAGGGCAAGCTTATAGTTTTTAATAAACATAATAATGACAACTGCACATAGTGTAATAAAATCAGGAAGTAAGATGGTAACGCTATTGCTTAATACATCCTTTAGAGAATTCACATCTCCCATGATACGTGCAAGTATTTTCCCTGTTGGTCTAGAATCAAAGAATTTAAAGCTTAGAGTCTGGATATGAGTATAAAGTTCCTGTCGTATGGAAACTAATACATCATTTGACATCTTGGCCATCATATACATTCTTATCTTGACCAGTATAATTAAAGTAATATTCAGAATTGCTGCAAGAATACCAAGACGTATCAGTCCAGGAATATCTCTATTTTTTATATAAACATCAACAGCATATTCTATGATGATAGGATTGGTTAAGGAGATACCAACACAGGTTAGCATAATTACTAGCACGAGGGCTATGGATTTTTTGTATGCAAATAAGTATCGATATAACCGCAGTAGTGTCATTTTTTTTGAGGAACTTTCTAACTTCTCATCATCTCTTGTTGCATTTATTGCCATTTAATCACATCCTTTCATTATTCGCAGGAAGCTACTTTAACTTGGGAATCATAAAGAAACTCCCCGTATTGAGCCATATAAGTTTTATAGTACAATCCTTGCTTCTCTAATAAATCATAGTGAGTACCACGTTCAGCAATTGCACCATCTTCTAATACAATGATCTCATCTGCATTACGAACTGCAGAGATACGATGAGCAATAACGACCTTAGTAGACTCATTAATCTGATTTAGAGTCTCTTGAATTTGATGTTCGGTTTCCATGTCTAAAGCAGAGGTGGAATCATCGAGTACAAGGATTGGTGACTGTTTTGCGAGTGCACGTGCGATACTAATTCTTTGTTTTTGCCCTCCTGATAAGCCAACACCACGTTCTCCGATAATGGTTTCATAGCCATCTTCCATCTGTTCAATAAACTCACTTGCCTGCGAATGTGTTAGAGCTTCTTTTGCAATAGTATCACTAAGTGTATGCTTCATTCCAAGCTTTACATTCTCATTGATACTTTCTGAGAATAAGAATACATCCTGCATAACAGGAGCAATACTTTTGCGTAACTGCTCAAGTGAAAGTTCTTTGATATTTACTCCATCGATTAGAATTGCACCAGATGTTACATCATAGAACCGTTGTAACAGATTAATAATGGAGCTTTTACCAGAACCCGTAGCACCCATGATACCGATTGTTTTACCAGCTGGTAAAGAAAAACTAATGTCATCTAATATCTTCTTATCATCTAGCTCAAAGGACACATGATCAAATGTAATACATCCGTTGATCTTGGGTAGAGATACTGGATTGATTGGATCTTTAATCTCTGGTTGTGTTTCAAAAAGGTTCTTAATTTTTTTATTAGAAGCATAGGCACTTGCAGCAGAGTTGGATAACCAACCAATCATTTCAAGTGGCCAAGTTATATTCATGCTATACTCTACAAAAGCACTTAAGGTTCCAAGAGATATCTCATCTATAATAGTCAAATATCCACCATATGCAATTACAATGACTGGCAATAATTTAGAAATCATCTGGAATACAGGCTGATAACGAATTAATACCTTAGACTGACGCATATTTAAATCGTAATAGCGTTTATTATGAGAAAGAAATTTCTTAATTTCAAATTTCTCTTTTGCAAAGGCTTTTACTGTTCGTACTCCAGATAGATTCTCTTGTGCGATGGTATTGAGCATTGCATTTTCTTCGCTGATTTCTTCATAGATACCACCAAGTTTTCGTTCCATCACAACTGCTAGAACACCAACAATAGGCATTGCAATAATAGGTATGATGAATAGCTTATGATTGAGCTGAAACATACAATAAAGAACAATGGAAGTATGAATAATAACCTCAGCAATTAACATGCTGACATAATTGAAGGCATCCCAAATACGGTCTACATCATCTTTTACACGGGACATCACTTCACCAGTATTAGTTTTATCAAAGAAACTAATGGATAATGTTTGGATATGTCGAAAGAGTCGCTTACGAATATCGAGTCCAATCTTGGATGAGGTAGAATCAAAGGTAATTTCTTTGAAGTATCCAAAGATACAACGTCCCAGTCCGATTAAGAATAAGCCAAGTAATAGTTTCGGTAGTAATGTTTCTTTGCCATCTAGAATCACATCATCAATGATCAATTTTGTAATTTGTGGATTTAACATATCCAAAACGACAGTGATTACTATGCATAACAGTGCAAAAAAGTATCGGTACCAATATTTTTTTAAATAATGTAATACGTTCATAAAATGAATTCTCCTCCTGTCTCTGATAATGCATTTGACCAAGGTGGATAACGTTTTGGGGGCTGACTCGACAAAATCGTTAGACTTGCGCACGGCGCAGTTGAATAGATTCGCACAGGTGAATCTAAAAAAAGACAACAAAAAACCGCGGCAAGATACCACGGCATAAAATCGTAAAATAGTAGTCTAAACTACAGATACATACCAGAGGATAACTTGCATGATGTTATTAAGTTACTTTTTGCACTAATAGAAATATACATGTAATTACCTCCTTTTCTTTGTTTGTTCAAAATGTGCGTTTTGAACTTACTATAGTTTATACGTTACTTTTGCATTATATTACCATAAATGTTAAATGTCAACCCTAAATAAATATTTATTTTTTTCGAAATGGATATTAACAATATATTAAACTTAGGTTAAGATTGCTAAAGTTCAATTTTTGTTCACATATTTATGGTATAATAAAATTGAAGGTTTTGAAAAGGGATATGTAAAGAGGCACTTAACAATTACATACCAAACTTATATTTATGGGGTTTACACAAAAAGGAATAGGTGATTATATGGAACTTCCGATCTTTTATGATCAGGCTGAAGAGTGGAGTCGTGCATGTTTACTGTATGATTCTGCATTAAAAGAAGTGAATACAAAATTAGAAATTTTAAACAATGAATTCAAGCTAGCGCATCAATACAATCCTATCGAACATATTACATCCAGAATTAAGACTCCACAAAGTATCGCAAAAAAGATTCGACACAATGGATTGGATATTACGGTTGAAAACATTATAAAATATGTAAATGATGTAGCGGGTATAAGAATTATTTGTTCCTTTACTTCTGATATATATCGTATTGCAGATTTAATAGCCAAACAAAGCGATGTTAAGGTATTAAAAATTAAGGACTATATTACAAATCCAAAAGAGAATGGCTATATGAGTTATCATATGATTGTTACAGTACCGATATTTTTATCAGATGAGGTGGTTGAAACGAAGGTAGAAATACAGATCCGTACAATAGCAATGGATTTCTGGGCAAGTCTGGAACATAAGATGTATTATAAATTTGAAGGGAATGCACCAGCTCATATCCGAAGAGAGCTAAAAGAGTGTGCGGATATTGTATCTTTCCTGGATCAAAAGATGCTTGCAATTAATGAAGAAATCAAAACATATAGTGACGATTCATTGGATCAGTATCATACATCAAGATCTAATCATTTTCAGAATGTAAAGGAAGCATACGGAACGGTAATAGAGCAAGAAGCTATCATTAAAGAAAAAGAAGTCACAGTAACAGATATCATTGCACATGAGGAAAATGCAGATAGTGAGATGGTTAATGCATTAAAAGAAAAGGTAATGAAGGAACAACTTAATACTGAATCAAGTGAACTGAATGTGAAAATGGAAAAGCAAAAAGGAACAGACAAAATTTCATTCTCATCTAAGTTATTTAATAGAAAAAAGGGGAATAACGCAGCTACAGTGTAAAACCAAAGATGGATCTGTCCATACTTTAAAATTAAAGTATGGACAGATCCATCTTTTTTTGCTTAGAATTTAAAGTTTTTTAATAAAGACCCTAGTCCAGTAGTTGCATCTTCTCCAGAGGAATATTCAATTGGAGCTTCTTCTACATCTTCAACAACATCTTCTTTGTCCTCTACAGCCTTGATACTAAGACTAATCTTACCATCTTTGACATCGAGTACTTTAACAGTTACTTCTTGTCCTTCTTTCAACACTTCACTTGGAGACTTGAGACGTTTTCCACAAATCTCAGAGATATGCACAAGACCAGATAATCCATCACCAATTGTTACAAATGCTCCAAAAGGCATAATCTTATCGACAATACCATTGGTCACAATACCTTTTTGTACCTTAGATATTTTACTAGCCTTTTCATTCGCTGCTTGATCTCTTAATACTTCTTTTGCAGATAAGACAAGCTTTGAGGCATTGCGATCTACGGTAGTAATTATAACAGATAATTCTTTTCCTACATACTCGGATGGATCTTCGACATAAGTGAGACCTAGTTGTGAGGCAGGAATGAATGCACGAATCCCTTCGAGATAGGTAACCACACCACCATTTACAGCAGAGGCAACTTTAACTATGGCGATTGTACGAGCTTGTTTCATCTCTTCTAACTTATCCCAAGAGAGTATATCTTCTGCTTGTTTTTTTGACAATAAAATATTACCTTCTCTATCTTCACCTAGTACCATAGCGGTAATCTCTTCACCTACTATGATGTCTACTTTGATGGAAAAGCGTGGATCATTACTTAATTCTTGTAATTTAATTAAGCCTTCTGAATAGTATCCTAGATCAACCGTAACTTCAGTATCTGATACTCCAATTACAGTTCCTTTTATGAGATCTCCTTCTTTTAATTTCTTAAAGGAACGATTTAATTCCTCCTTAAAATCATCCATTGTTAAATTTAGTTCATCCATTTGATTCACCTCATACTTTATGATATTATTTACTAATGGAAATAGTATAGCATAGAATGAGCTCGTAATAAATTAAAAAATAAAATCTATATATTAATTAGGTAAAGGAGAGATAATATGCCTGCATTCTTAGAGGATATCACACCATTTCTAGGGGAAAATAGACCGAATGAACAGGGACTAGGGTTAGATGAATTTTTAGAGGATTATGATCCAAATAAATACCCAAATCCATCGGTAACAGCAGATATTTTAGTTTTTTGGGCTAACAAGGAGTTAAGGGATATATCAAAAGACTTAAAGCTACTGCTAATTCGTAGAAAAAATCATCCAAGTATTGGATGGTGGGCATT
>JAEZKD010000267.1 GCA_023415655.1 Bacillota bacterium
ACGTAGAAGCGATAATTCTGATGACAAGATGTGGTTCAGAGGATAAGAAGTAGGGTTCGACCACAAGATGTTGTGGTTTGAAAACGATTTCGGGGCAAAAATTGAGAGGAAAAGTGCTCGTTTTTGCCCCTTGAAAATAGGCTAAAATATAGATGACATAGTTATTTTGAGGATGACATTCAAGAAATTTACCTTTCTTATGCGAGTATAGAAAATTGAAAAACATAAAGATAAATAGTAATTCATAAAATAATTAGTATTAAATTATGAAGAAAATATAGAAATAATGTAATTTTCAAATCACAATTTGTAGAGGAGACGTTATGACTAAATTATTGAACGATAAATTTATTTATAAAAATTATGAGTTTTCATATGATTACTATAAAAAATTGGTTAACAAATATATGGAAAATGATTCGAGAGAGATTAACTTTCAGAATCGTGTTGTTGTTCAATTTTTGGATAAATTATTTATTGACACAAAGGCATATCGATTGTTGATGTTTCGATGCAATATAAGAATAAAAATAGTGAAATACATGATACTTCCAATTACTCATCACAAGAAAAGGGTGCTGCACCGCCAGATTTGTTAATAGCACATAAGTGGAACTATGCTAATAGAAATAATAAGACAATTAATTATCTTGCGACCATTGAAATTAAATCCCCTATTTTAGACTCTATTTATGATAAAAATGAATATAGGGAGCACACCACAAACGAAGTGAGATTCCATTTAATGGCGAATAATAAAGTGATACTAACAACAGAGTTTATTGCTCACCCAATATCAATAAAGAGAAAAGTTCAGAGAATATTTGTCTCCACATCTCCACCTCACCTATGTTCCGGTGCAGGAAACATCTCGCGGTCAGCACATTTCAAACTCACTGTCTGGTGCATTAAAGGCAATGGGGTTTGAATCTGACAAGGAGACACCTGCAGACAGAAGATTTGAACATTGCCAAATGAAATGGCAGACCAAGGAAAGAGAGAGGGTCATTGAGATTGCAGACAGACATGGTTTGGATGTTGGATACAATAAGGGCAATAAAAGCAGAGGTCAGACCATTGATGAATATCGTGCTGCCAAACAAGCAGAACGAGAGGCAATGATGGAGCAAGCACAAGTTGATGCACGAAAGGCAGAACTTACCTCTGCACAATCCGAACTGGCACAGGTTCAAGCAGATATTGATGATGCCAGAGACGCCCATGTAAAAGCATCCGAAGATTTGTATGATGTCAACTATGCATTGGATAATGCAGTAATTGACCTTAAAGATACGGAGGGACTGGTTGCAGAAGCACAGACCACTCTGAAACAAACTGAGGAACAGATACAGGAAAAGCATTCGGAGTTGGAGAACCTTGCTGAGCAGGTCAATGAACTGCCGGCAACTCTGAACCGCTCAGTTGATAAATGCGAGCGAGATTTGGAGGAGAAACTGATTCCACCTGTTTCACCATCTGATACATACGAGCGAGTGACAAAGGGGTTTGGTAAAAAGCAAACTTTTGTCATGGTGCCGGAAAAGGATTATGAGGTTTTGGAACGTCGCAACGGTCTCAAACCGCAGGTGGTCAAAGACATCATCCGAGAGACCTTGCAACCGCTAAGAGATGCAATCACGAAGTTGCCAGTGGTCCGCAACCTGCTTGTAGCAATGCAGGAATTGGAACAAGAGGTCAGTGCATGGAAAAAGAAGTTCCGCAAATCTGAGCGAGAAAAAGAGGCATTGCAGAAAGAGGTTCACGAACTCAGAACTGAAAAGGCAGTTGCTGACCGTGTAATGGAGACAAAACTTGGATTGTCAAAAGATGTGCTTGATGTAATGAAGAATCAAGCAGCGAAAGAGATTTTGCAGGAACAGCAAGATAGAGATGATGATGTACTGGGGTGGTGATTTTCCCACCTAAGCACACGATGGTGCTTATGGAATTTTTTGTAAACATTTATCGCATTACATTGAAAAAGCACCATACTTATGGTATAATGATTAATGGAAAAGTATCTGTGTAAACAGTTCGATATACTTGAATTTGACGAGGTGATGTGCAATGAGCAACAAAGATATTGTAAAGTATTTTTACGAGGTGGTTTTCTCCGAAAATTTGCTTGACGAGCTTCCTAAATACATTTCAGAGGACTGTGTGCAGAGAGTTGGAGAAAACAAATATTTTGTCGGAATAGCAGGAATGAAACAGCATCTTCTTGCTGTCAAACAAACCTATCCCGATTACACAATGAAGATTATCCGCCAATACGCAGATGGTGACTATGTAATTTCAGAGTTTATCATGCGTGGAACACACAAAGGTGAGTTTCTTGGGATAACACCAACCAATAAGGTTTTAGAAATTACAGGTGTTGACATTGACAGAGTTGTTGATGGAAAAATTGTTGAGCATGGTGGTTCAACTGAAACCTTTGAGACATTCTGGGAAAACGGTTTGATTAAGCCGGTATAATACCAATTCCAATTTACTCGAACAGTTTAGAATCCGAGAGCAGGACCCGTGGGTCCTGCTCTTTTTGATTCCTGGTACCTGCCGGAAGTTTGAAAGTATAAAAATTTCTTCATATCTTTTTCTGTACATAATACCAATAACACAGAAAACTATTTTGATATGCTCGTCCGTAAATGTTTCCGTTGGATGCTGTAAAGATATTATGTACAGTAAATAACCGATATTGTTATATACAGAAACTTTTTAAGAATTTCATTGTATAACAAACTTTTGATGCCGAACCACTTACCTGCTTTTATTTTGTTTGATATTTCGGCGGCAATCCAAAAAAAAGAAAGGACGGCACTCCGTACCCTGTCTCTTATGCCTATAAATGCCGTCAGTCCAAGAATCTGACTGGATTAGACTGCACATTCAATAAGCAGTTTAATTGCGTGAGATTGATGCAGAAGTCTCCACAGCGATTTCTATGTGTTTCTTTACTCCCGATATTGTGGAACGAATGTAGTAGACATGCAAATTGACGTTATTGGCAAGAAATGGTACAATTTTTTATCATATATTACACAATAGGAGGTTGTCTATTTGAAAAAGTGTAATCATACCTTGGTAAAAAATGTGTCCTTCCATAAACGCATATTTTCATTAGCTCTCGTTATAGTACTCGTTCTGTCCTCCTCTCAGATGTATGCAGCAAAATCTTACTCTGATCCGGAACTTGCCCGAGCCGTGACGCTCGGACTCGGAACATATCGTTCGGACAACCCGGCTGTAACCTATAAGCAATTTATGGGTATGATTGACAGGACAGTTGAATTGGCTAACAAGAGTAAACTTGCTGGGTGGAAAGCTAAGTTCACGAACGCAAGTAAGTCAAAAAAGGCTATGACTCGGTTTGAGGGAATGATGCTTGTCCTTAACGCAGCCAATACACTTGGTGGAGATTATGCTGAATTTAATACTAATTGGAGTAATATTAAGGATAAGATTGGCGAAAAAGTATGGGACGAGATAGATAAAATAGACAATCCTTATAAATATATTCCTAACCACTATCCTTATGGTGGAGTTGGATTTGAGAATGACAAGTATATCTATGAATGGGACGATTGTGGCGTTGCATATTGCTATGCATTTGGTAGAGTGTCACTTTATAGTGGCAAAACTCTTTTTGACTATGATACTGCAAAGAACTCAATGCGTCCCGATAATAAACTTCTATATACGGAAGCATTGCTCGCGGCGTTGAGATTGTATGATTCCTCTGAAAGTGTGTTCCCTGTTACCGAGCGGGTGCAAAATGCAGACGATATTGTCATACTCAAAAAAGCCGAGGAACGAAAACAAGCGGTACTAGGTAGTCCAACAATTGTAACTGTAATCGGCACTAAATACTATGTTTCCAATAGCGGCGACGATAATAACGACGGACTATCACCTGATAAACCGTGGGCAACACTTGAAAAAATCCGTTGGGCGCTGGACAACCAGGTCATTAAAAAAGGTGACGGAGTTTTTCTTGAACGCGGTGGTCTATGGCGTGGAAGTATCATGTGCTGGGGTGTTGACGGAGTGACTTATTCGGCTTACGGAGAAGGTGAAAAGCCTAGAATCTACGGCTCTCCTGAAAATGGTGCCAGCGGAGCGAAATGGTCTTTGTGGTACGATAAAAAAGGAGTTAAAATATGGAAATTTTATAAAGATATTTAAGATTGTGGTGGTATTGTATTTAATGATGGTCAAAGTTATGCTACACGCGTATTCTCGTATTGGAACGGCAAGCAGTCGGTGTCCTGCAAGGATTTTAAAACAAAGTTTAACATTACCGATGAATTGAGCTATGATTTACAGTTTTACTCTACTTTTGATATGAGCAAACATAAAATTCCATACGGAGTGAATGATGTAGATTCAGATGGGCCGATCTATTTACGCTGTGACAAAGGAAATCCTGGAGTGCTCTATAAATCGATTGAGTTTCAGTCCTCCGTTCAGCCTGCGGCTGGTTATACAGGTATTATCTTTGGAGGAAATAACATCGTAATTGATAATATCTGCGTTATGTACCGAAGTACAATGGGGCTTGACCGTGCAGGTGGAGATAATATAACCTACCAAAATTGTGAAGTGGCCTGGATCGGCGGGGGTTCTCATATAATCGGAGCGGGAGCTCCATCTGACGAACCTTGGCTGGCAGCGGTCAAAGAACCAAGTTACGCGGCTTCAGGCGAAGGAATAAGGCTGGAGGGAAACAATAATAAAGCGTTAAATAATTATGTACATGACTGCTTTGATGGAGGCATTACGATTGAATTCGACTATTTCGATACTGCATGGAACAGTAACGGGATGACAGTTCGTGGAAACCTGATTGAGCGCTGCGTGTCAGGTGTGCTTGTCGGTGAACACAGTGAGGATACAGAAGCGGGTAACGCAGGTAAAATTAAGTTTAGTGGGATAAACATTACGGACAACTACATTATGTACAGTGGTTATGGCTGGAGTAGCAGCAAGAATTACCACACCTGGATAGATAAAAAGTACGATGGAAACGCAATTACCTGGTGGGAGGGACCTTTGTGGAATAATGGTGGAACAGTCAGTAATAATGTGCTATACAAAGCCAAATATTCACTAGTGCAATTTGGTGCAATTGGCAAAAACAGACCGGTATTTAGTGGTAATGTTTATGCGCAAAACAATAACGGCGTAATTGCATACATATCACCAACAAACGATAGAATAGGAAAAACTGCATTCAAAAATATCGACAACTATAAAGCTAAACTGATAGTACGAGATTATTTGGGTGACAAAACCGCCAAAGTACTACCGCCATCGTAAAAGAACTGATTCTTAAAAGTTGTTGATAAGCATAAAGACTAATTATTTAATAGTAAATATATGGTATAATGTCTTGTGCATTTAAAATATTTGTGTTTACCACTTTTAGTGTTCGTTTTGATAGTTCTTGTATATATCGGAGTTCAAGTGAATCACGTATGAAATTAGATTAGTTTTTTATCGCGCAACTGCATTAAATCACCTTCTTAATAAAAGACATTATGTAAGCTCAGTTTCAGCAGTAGAAGATCCTTCTGCTAATAGGGCACGTGCATTTCACCCAAAATTTTGATTAAATGAATTTAGTATTAACAGAAAATTAAAAAATTGAGAGATTTATGTTGAATTTTATGCTTTTAGTGGAATAAAATTATAATAGCATTAAAACGGTACATAAAGGAGCATAGAACAATGATAAATGTTGCAATCTGTGACGATGAGCCTCAAGAAATTACAAACGCTCAAGACTTACTCATAAAGTATGCTCATGAGCGACCACAATATGATATTAAAACCTGCTCATTCATTGCACCTTTAGAGCTATTATCGTATGTAGTTGAGCAAGGAGGCTTTGACGTGTTGCTACTGGATGTCTACATGGCCGGGATGCTAGGGACGGATGCGGCGCGGGAACTGCGAAATATGGGAGATAACTGCCAGATTATTTTTCTAACCAGCTCACGTGACCATGCGATAGACGCTTTTTCTGTAGATGCCGTCCATTATTTGGTTAAACCTTATTCCGAAAATGAGTTCTTTTCAGCACTTGAAAAGGTTATGGATAGGCTCACTAAGAAAGAAGATGTTTATATTACGGTCAAATCATCGGAAGGTATCAGACGTGTGGCCTTGAACAAGCTTGTATACTCTGAAACAGATAACCATGTTCAGAAACTATATTTATCAGACGGCACAGTAACCAGTGTTCGCAATTCCTCAATTGAGCTATTCAAATTGCTCGAAAAAGAACCGCGTTTTTACAAATGCGGAAGCACCTATATCATAAACATGGATTATATTGTTGAACTTTCATCCAGGATAGTTGCCTTTTCTACCGGCCTTAAAATACCTATGCTCGACCGAAAATATAAGGATTTTAAAAAACGATACATGGATTACGTTTGTAGTTTGTGAGGGAGAGGTTCTATATTTATATGATTACCCACACAGTGATTTTTCTGAGATTTATACAGACATGTGCTTATATCTGCCTGTTTTTCTTTTTTTTAATTAAGCTCAAAGAACCCAAAGGGAAAAGGATTGTAATTACCGTTACGATTTATATTGCGGCTGCTGGGGCATATTTTGCCTTTCTGATCATACATGGGCAGGAGATGGCGGAACGTGTGATTATACCCGTGGAAATCGTGTTGTGTCTGATTCTGCTTATCATCTGTTCCGCAGACAAATGGGCGTCATCGATTTTTATCATGTTCACTCAGTTTAATTTATACCTTGGAATCAGCTATATTTCTGATTTGTGTGCCTCCAAAGATTTTGTACTTGTGTATAATGTAGAATATTTAATATACCGCTCTGTGTTATTCGGAACGCTTTTGTTTTGTGTGTTCAAAATTGTCCGCCCGCGCTTTCGCAGACTAATAGATGTCTTGGACAAATATTGGAATTTAATTGCGCTATTAGCCTTCTCGTTTTATGTTCTGGAAGCTGTTATATTATATTTCCCTCGTTTCTATTGGTATGAGGAGGATAATCGCTGGTATCTTGTTGCAAGCTCCTATCTGGTATTTTTCTGCGTTTATTGTCTAATCTTTCGATCTATCAGTGACATTGTGAAAAAGTATGAGGTGCAGGAGAGGGAAAGAATTCTTGCTCAGCAAAACAAGATGTGGGAGGAGCAGTTAAACGAGCAGAAACATGCCGTCAATGCTGCCCGCCGTGACCGACATGATCTTCGTCATCATTACGATACTCTTTTAGCAATGCTTGCGGGCGGAAAGATACAGGAAGCGGTTTCCTACCTGAACGCTCAGACGCGGAGAACAGACAACTTGGCTCTTACCAATGTATGCCAGAATATTGCAGCGAATGCAATTCTGTCAAGATGGATTGCACGGGCAAGGGAGAACGGCATTAAAGTTGAAATTGACGCGAGGATTCCTGAGAATCTCCTGATAGACGACGTTGCGTTAGCTGGTATCCTTGCCAATTCCTTTGAAAATGCGGTAGAAGGCTGCCTGCGCCAACCTGAAGGAGTGGAGAAATTTATTGCTATAAAGATTGCTTATTCCGTTTATAACGGAGCTGGAAAGCTTAGCATTGTCTTTGAAAATTCATGTACTGATCATATTGTTTTTGAAGGCGGTTTTCCAAAATCCCAGAAGCAAGGCGGCGGGACCGGGACAAAGAGCATAAGCTACACCGCTGAAAAGTATAATGGTATGGTGGAATTTACGGCTGAAAACAGTGTGTTCAAGACGCGCATTCTGCTCCACTTGCAGCAATAAAATTAGAAAATATGATAAAACTTGACATTTACGCCAAAAATCCTGCAATTACGCCACGATCGGTCTTCGGTCGTGGCTTTCTTGTATAATGTAATATGAAATTGACATTGCTCTTTTACCTAATCATTAAAATGAATAGAGGAGGAACCAAATGAAAAAAAGAATTTTATCAATACTACTTACGGTATGTATGGTACTTACTATGCTGTCAAGTTTGGCCATGCCAGCATTCGCTGCAGATGACTCAATCACGATCCAAATAAACGGTACTTATAACTCAGGTACAAACACAATAGGTGATGATGGCACCCAGTATGTAGGCACTTCACTTAACGATGCAATTTCAAAGCACGCAGCAGGAATCGACAGCATTAAGCAACTTAAAATTATAGCTGGCAAAGTTACAACAGCAGACTGGCAGTATATCATAAACATATCTCAAATGACTAATTTTGAGATAGCTGCTACAGTGACAACCGTTGCAGATATTCCAGATCTTCCAGAACGTAGTGCCGTCGGGCTATTTCCTACTTCAGTACAAAGTGTAAAAGTCCCTCAGGAAATAACGATTGGTGACTCCGCATTCGCTTACTGTGAAAATTTAACAAAAGCATACTTTCCCTTGGTTACTGAGATTAAAAATTATGCCTTTT
>JAEZKD010000280.1 GCA_023415655.1 Bacillota bacterium
ATGATAGCCATTATAAAAAGGAAGGGAAATATCAAGCAATACAAGCTGAGGATCAAAGGCTATGAACTCCTTCATCACAGCTTGAAACTCGATAATCGTTTTTGTTTCATACCCCCATTGTCCGATATATTCGCACAAGGAAGCCGCAATAACTTCATCATCCTCTATAATTAAGACACGATGCATGTTAATTCCCCCCTATTAGATAGCAACAATCTGGATAATTAGTAGCTCCACTGCAATCTGATCAATTAATCGCCCTGTTTTCACCTGCTCCTCTAATTCAGTTCCAAGTGAAATTGCGTAGAGTAAGGTTTTATTTTGAAAGTTCTTTGCTTGTTGCGCATATTTTTTTACTGCAAAAGGTGGTATTGAAAGCTTAGATGCAATTGTTGTTTGATCCTCTCTCTTTTCGAGTAAGCTTTTCACCTGAAGTAGTAGATTCATATGCCGAATCAACAGATAAAGAATTGTCATTGGCTTTTCACGTAGCGTTAACAGATCATAATACAATTTCAATGCATTCTTTTGGTCCTTCGCTGCAATTGAATCAAGCATGACAAACATCTTACCAGTAATTTGCTCACTGCAAACAGCATCAATGTCATTAGCAGTAACAATATCACGATCCAGGCAATATGCCGTAACCTTGCTTAATTCAGATTCAATGTTGTCCATATTAGTCCCAACCTTATTAAGAAAATACGTCAGTGTCGCTTCAGTAATTTTCTTTTGGTCCCGATTCAAAAGAGAAGCAACCCATAGTTTTAGACTCTTCTCCTCCATCCCATTCATTTCACTGACATATCCCATATCCTTCACAGCCTTAAACAGTCGATTTCTCTTATCGACTTCTTTTTCAACCCAAACAATGTAGGTGGAGTCTGGAATCTCCTTTAAAACATCCGCAAAGTTGGTTGAACTCTTAAACCAACCACTATTTTCTAATAAAATGAGTCGTCGGTCATTAAAAAAAGGCATGGTCTCTGCAACATGGATGATTTCATCCATGTTGATATCCTTGCCCTCGGCATACGTATAATTCATATCATCGCTGCCCTGTAAGATCGCTTCCTTTAATTTATTTTTATAGAAGCGCTTTAAATAGGTTTCTGTTCCATACAACAGGTAGCTATTCTTAAATTCATTATTTTTTAAATGCTGTTTTAATATATTCATGAAAGTCCCTTAATTTAATATAACGCCTTTCCGATTTGCTCTCCCATTTTAACGATGGTTTCATAACCCTCTTTTGAATTCTTTATAATGTCCTCATCTACGGTTGCAGCACCTTGCTTGATTAAGAGCACTACAGTAGATCCACCAAATTCGAATTTACCCTTTTCCTGACCACGAGATACCGTTGCCTGATTATGATAATTATGAATCTTACCTACAATCAGTGCACCTACTTCCATTTGAATGACCTTACCAAAATTCTTCGTGTTCAGTACACAATACTCGCGAGAATTTTCTTTATAGATATTCACATGATCTAGTATGACTGGATTCACCGTATAAAGTTTCCCTGGAATGAAATGATTTTCTTCTTTAACCGCATCATCTACATAGCAATAACGATGATAGTTATCAACTGTAAGACGTAAAATAACACAAGTTCCACCAACGTATTCTTGTGCAAGCTCCTTATTCTTTAACATGGATTCCACGGTATAATAGGAATTCTTAATCTTGAACTTCGCATCAAGACTAATTGGATATGCACTTACTTTCCCATCACATGGTGCAATGAGAGTCGTCGGATCACAATCAATCGGACGCTTGCTCTTTTTAATCTTACGAGTGAAAAAATCATTATACGAACGATATTGTTTTCGTTCATAGTCACTCATCTTAATCTGATTCTTTTTGATAAAAGAATCAATAAAAAAGGTAGAAACCCAACTATCTAAAACCTTCCCTGCAATTTTAGATACCGTTGGTGCTGCAATCACTCGTAACAACATACGGGTTGCCATATTGGAATATAAAAATTCTAATGACTCATCCTGCTTTGTTGTGCCGTGGATGATATTTCCCTTTCGATCTTTATATTTCATCTTATAACCTCATTCACTAAGTTTTATACTTTGTAATTATATAAAGATACTTTATCTTATATAATTAACCATTCTTGCTGGGTGAACCTTTGAACAGTTAGCTCCCCTGTTTTCTTCTATGATTCAATACTTATTAGGTTTCTTCTATACAATCACATTGCTTAACATCTATGATTTAATACTTATTAAGTTTCTTCTATACGATCACATCTCTTAAGCTATGATATTATACAAGCAATACTCCAGCTAGTATACCAATACCATAAATAGTCATAATCACACAACCAACATTCCCTGGCTTTCTTACCTTAAAATCAAGAACAAACAAGAAAGCTACGATAAGAAGAACAATCGAATAAAAATATCCTGGAAGATAGTTTGCACCAATTAGTTCACGAATAATAAAAGCCATCGGTAAAATCATAGAGATTGTAGTTACTGGAAGTCCTTGATAATATTTACGATGCTCTGTTGTCTGCTGCTGTCTTGCCATCTCTTTTACATTGAAGTATCCAAGACGTATTACTGCTCCGAGAACAAAGACAAATGCTGCTATAATTCCTAACATACGATATTCACAAATGTGATATGCAAATAAACCTGGCAAAACACCAAAACAAATTAAGTCACATAGGGAATCAATCTGAATTCCAAACACTTTTTCTTCATCTGAGCGGTTTTTCATTGCCCTAGCAATTTTGCCGTCAAACATATCGCATGTACCCGAAATAATGAGACATAACAATGCCCAACGATAATTCCCCTGAAAAATCTCTGTGATACCATATATGGAAGCCGCGAGCCCCACGTAAGTCAAGATTACCGAATAATTATAAAATCCTATCATTTTTATAGTCCACCACTCTCTAAATTTTCTTTCGTCTTCCAACAATATGCGATACAAGAGTAATTACTGCACTAATTAAAATCATGAAATAATATGTAATTCCCCTGCTTAACAACATCCCTGGTAACACGAACTCCTCACCAAAAATACCTAAAAAAATCAATAAAAAACTGCTCTCACTTGCACCCATAGCTCCAGGTAACGGAAGTGAATCTACCGCCAGAGCAATGATCGTCTGTAACGCAATAATTTCAATTGCACTTGCACCCTGCAATCCAAAAGCACGATAAACAACATACGTAACTGCAAACAAACTCAATCTTTGAAACATAGTAATTAAAAACACATGAAATAACACTGGTTTATTTACTTTCAGATATTCTGCACTCTTATTGTAATTATTTAGTGTTTTCCATAGCTTTCTTAGCCACTTTTCTCGATTCCGAATGATACGATATTTACCTAGCCAAAAAATAGTCTTTCCAATCATATTGGTTAACCATGCTTGACGAAATACTGCCATCACCAAGAATAGCACAAAACTAACATTGCAAAGGATTCCTATCAGTAGTAGCACCCAGATGCTTGATGAATAGGAAGAAATATCCTTCCACACAATGATTGTTGCGATTACACTCATCAGTAATAACACTGTTTTATATGTTGCTGTTACAATCATTAATACTATGGTAGAAGAAGCCACGTTGATGTCATCTCTCTTCATCCATAGAATTTGCATGGGTTGTCCTCCTGTTGCAGAAGGTGTTACTGCACTAAAAAAGAAACCGACAAAAGAGTACATAATACAGCGTATTAAAGATACGCTATGTTTTATCGTGTGCATCAAATAACAAATTATCATTGATTCACTGCATATGAATAGCAAAGTCAAAGCAATACCAAAAGCAATGTAATTGTTGTTTGCTCGATGTATCGAATCAAAAATTGCAGATATTTCTTGATCCTTCAACACAAGGTATGCTGTTACGCCAAATACCGCAAACAAAAAAACGGTATTCAACACAACTTTGAAATATTTTTTTGTCAATGTTAAATCCCCCACCTATAATACAATGGCCTTCGCTATCCATTCATACATAAGAGTATACTATTTCACCCTATCAATGTCAATCAAAAATGGCGAATCCAAACGAGTGTAAACCCTATAATAACTTTTTTTTTCGGAATAAAAGAATACAACCAATGACAACAAAAAGGGATAATAAAAATACAAGTGGATACCCATATTTCCATGATAATTCAGGCATATATTCGAAATTCATCCCATACCAACCAACAATTAATGTCAGTGGTAAAAAGATAGTCGTAACGACGGTGAATAACTTCATCGTACTATTCAAATCATAATCCATCTGAGCCTGATAAGCCTCTCGCACTTGTGAGATATATTCTCGTAACATCGATACACTATCCGAATATCGTTCCACTCTACTCGTAAACATCTTAAAATAGCGCAAATTCTCTTCTTTAAAGATTTCATTCTCATTTGCCATTAATACTTCTGAAAAATTAAGAAGTCGCTCATAGTAGTGATTCATCAAAAGAAGTTTCTTTCTTAGATTTAACATTTCGTCCTCGAAATGTCTTGTCTTCTTAGCAATCACTTGCTTTTCTAATTGACTAATCTCAATTTCTGTATCCTCTATTAGCATATTCTCATCAAAGATGAGGCGATTTAGAAAAGAATATATGATTTTCTCTAATGTCACTGCTTGCTTTTGATGTGCCAAAACTGCGAATAAGGCATCCTGTATGGAGTGATCCTCATCATAGACCGTTACAACTAAAAACAAGTTATTTCGAATATAAAGAGCAAACTTATCCTCCCGATTACGTACATCTTTCCGATCAATGACATCAATCAAACCAAAAGTAAGATGATCATACACCGAAATTATATTTTGTTGATTGTGATGAAGCGTTTGACACGTTGCAATTGTAGCCTCAGGAATTTGCAGCTCCTCTTTTTTTGCAATTAGTTGCTCAAGAGTTAACATCCCAATGTACAGATTTTCATCGTCAAAATAATCATATATGATTTCCTCAACAGTATCGCTAACTTTGTAGAACATATGCATTCTCCTAGTCATATATTTGCCCATGTTACTTGGTATGGCATGCCCTATCTTTGGTGACTTCATTCATAGCTGTAAAAGTAAGTGCAGGCAGAAAGTTTTGCTTTACTCTAAGACTTTCAACCCTCTTATCTAACTACTAAAGCTAACACATATTCTACCACATTTCAAATAAAAGGAAAATCAGGAATAATAGTGAAAGACCTTTATACTGTCTTTTTTACTCATGACTGTTTAATTAAAATTCTCCCAAAAATTCTCTGGACTATTTCATACAAAACTTTCCTTTTCCTATACTACATAAAACAATTCTTTGCCTATGCTACGTGAAACAATTCTTTGCCCATACTATGCAAAACATGTCTATTACCTCTTCCTATGTAATTCTCTTTCCTATTCTACACAAAATAATTCCTTTAGCATTTGATCCAAAGCTTTTGTATTTATTGGAATTCTAGCAGTTTCTAGGGTAACAAACAACTTCACACCTAGATATATCCCGTTTCTTTCATATGTATTAACTTTACAACATACAGTATTTACATAATCAATATCATCCATCATTCCAAAGTGTTCTAAATATACTTCCTCTCGTGCTGGCATTTTAAGAATTGTAAAATCCGGATACATTTTTACATTTCCATCAAGAAGAATCGGATACTCATATCGATACGGGATTCCTAACATATACAGTTTATCAGCAATGATTTTCTCTGACTTTGATCTAACTCTCTCACCTTTTTCTGTAATGATTACTTGTGTAGGCTCGATAAATTGCTTCCCTTCATATTGTACCGCCTGCCATAAATTTATAAACTTCTCATCCGAGATCACAGCTGCATTTATTAATTCTCTTCGATTAGGATTAGTTTTCTCATATAAATCCTCCAAACTAGTCTTTTTATATTTCTCTAAAAATGTTTCTATTGCTTTTACTCTCTCTGTTGCATACTTTAATACACAAGCATCATAGTCTCTCTGTGAAATTTTTCTAGCAAGATCTTCTTCCTTCTTTTTTAGATACCTACCATTCTTCTGTTCATCCCCATACTCCTCACTTTTAAAATAGTACTCCACTCGATTTTTCTTCTTTGAAATACGTAATTGTCCTTTCGGTGCAGTTTTCAACCTTTTTTCTGCTTCATTCAATAACTTTGTCAATCGGCTCAATTCCTTTCTTAGTGTTGATTCTAATGTTTTCATATCCTTTCCTCCCTCATTCATAAACTTTCTATTCTTATTCAATGTTTAACTTACTTTTACTTACTAGTTCTTACCTAATTCTAACCTTATACATTTTTCTAGTATATTGTTGCGTCTATTACCTACGTAAATCGACTCAGTGCAAACTTTCATTCGGTCTGTCGGGTTCCTTTCTCTTTCCCCCACCGACTAAATCATCTTTTCATCCCGCTCGTCGGGTTCCTTTCTCCTCCACACACCGACTAAATCATCTTTTCGTTCCTCTCGTCGGGTTCCTTTCCCTTCCACCCATCGACTAAATCATCCTTTTCCACCCAATATACTACATCATTC
>JAEZKD010000066.1 GCA_023415655.1 Bacillota bacterium
CGAGTGGAGATCTAGCGATGGACATACAAACAGCATTAGAGCAATCTGCCTTTCTTATTGTAGTTTGCTCGGAAGAAACATCAAAATCAATTTGGTGCATGAAAGAAATTGAATATTTTAAACAATTGCACCAAGGTAATAATGAAAATATTCTAACTTTATTAGTCAGTGGAAATCCACATGAAGTATTTCCAAAAGAATTATGCTACGAAACGAAGGAACTTCTCTTAAACGATGGAAGTAAAGTCAGCCAAACCGTAGAAGTAGAGCCACTAGCAGCCAATATAACAGCTCCCACGCTAAAACAATCCATGAAAAAATTAAAGACAGAATTCTTACGTCTTGCCGCACCTATTTTGGGTTGTAACTATGATGATTTGTACCAACGGCATCAAAAGCGCTTCATTCAAAGGATAGTCCTAATTTCTAGTCTAATCATAGGGTTTGCACTCATATTTAGTAGTATCGTTGTCAGTCAAATCATAAAAATAAGTAATCAAGCGGATGAAATCCTTGAGAAACAAGAATCACTTAACATTCAAATGCAACGTGTCAAGGACCAGCAATTATTACGTTGTGTCAATTATGCCAATCAGTTATCCACCTCGGGAGATAAGCTACAAGCAGCAGCAATCTTAGAGGAAGCAGATCAACGCTTTGATAAATCCTCGGAACTTTATGGTGAATATAAGGATGAATTGGAGGTTGCGGCCGCAAATACCCTGTATTATCCTGATTATTCTGCATATGCTGTGCTTTGGCAAGACAGCAGGGTGAATGCAGCAACTTTTTCAGAGGACGGTTCCTTAGTTGCAACAGGATCAGTGGATGGCATGGTTATCCTATGGGATACCACCAATGCAGAAAAAATAGGGAATTTTCTACATGATTCAGCTGTCAATAAGGTGAAGATTTATGATCATTACTTAATTGTTGGAACGGTATTAGGAACCTTATACATATGGGATATTGATTCTCAAGAATTACTCAAAACCTATTCGGAAGGATTGGGATATATTGATCCGACATTCATAGATAATATAGATTCACAATTTTTAAATCAATATGGAATCTCTGATTTGACGATCAATGAAAATATTGAAGCTATCATAATTGGAGTGAGGTGTTCAAAAGATATCTATTATGGAAGAGATTTAAATTATATTTCAATTATTCCGTTCCCTTGGAAAGAGCATAAGGAGTCAGAGAGACAATACTATAAAATCTACTCGGACTATGTTATGTCGGAGAATGGTAGTTATGTTTGCTTTCAGTGGGATGATAAATGCTCTTCTCTTATAACGGATCGATATTCAGTAGATCTAGCGGAAGGTTTTAATTTTAATAATATGTTTATGTATCTTGGAATTGAAGACCTCACTGCAAGTGGCAATATGTCATTGGACAATGATGGAAATATTTATTATTATAGCTATACTGATAATCTGTACATTAACGTACGCAATGTGTTTAGTAATGAACTTCTATATAGTTTAGAGAATCCTTTTATGGGTCAGGGTAGTATTAAGCCAAATAACAATTCACTAGGCAAGTTTGTTCTTACCGATATCTATAATGCTAGCTTTTTCGATTTATCGGAAGGATACGATTACAATGAAGAATATGATCTACAGTTTGATTTTGGCGAACCTCTAATCTTTGTAACATACTTTTCAAATTACGACCAGATTTTTATTTCTTATGCTGGAAACGAAGATAGTTCTTATGTATGTAATTTAGATGGAGAGAAGAAAGCCAAATTGACTTCGCTAAATGGGGCTCTTTCCTGCGCTGAGTTAAGTAAGAATGATGAAATCATTCTTACTGCCTCGGATAATGGTAAAATAATTCTTCATCATGTGAAGGGGCACCTGATAAAGAATGAAACATATAGCGGAGGTGAATATACATCAGGCCTTTCCAATCAACTACTTACTGTTCAAAATGAAGGAAACAATATATATGATATTAAAGAGGGAAAAGTGATTAAGTCCTTATTGACTTCCAATAAAGATTACTCGTTTAGAGATTGTATCATAAGTGAGGACAGTCAATTTGTGCTAGGAATGGAGTATAACGACTCTATGGGAGAGAAATTCTTACGAGTGTGGAGTACTGAGTCATGTAGCATAATAAATTTACTTGAATTGCTGAATGATAAGATATCTTTCTCTGGTAACTTAAGTTATAATGCAAGTCCGAATTTCCAGTATATAGTAGCATATATAATAGATCAAGTATACATCTATTCCATGAAAGAGAATCGTGTTTTGTATACATATCCCGTTGGTTTGTCAGATATTTGCGTATTTATCGAAAATGATGGTAAAACCTTTACCTATATTGGAAAAGAAAGTGGTGTTATGAAAACCATCGATTTAAGCTCAGGAAATATGATTCTAGAAAAAAAGTTTTCATTCTATGGAAACGCTATCAAGAAAGCATACCTTAATTTGGATCAAAACCGGATTATTATCGATAGTTCAGTGATGACAGTATTAGCTACGAATTGTGAAGTCTTTATGATTAGTACCGAGCAGAAACTATTCTCTCTCTCCAACATGCAGGGTGCAGATAGGATCTATTATGAGTATGAAGATAAGGCTTTATGGGAATGCTCACAGAATACTCATTATGCTATAGATTATTATGGGTATGATTATTATGGTTATTTTGAAGGGGGAGATTATTACCGCATTTGGACAATTCCTACTTATAATGATATTATTGAGAACTTACATAAGGAGGGGAAAAAGAGAATTCTAACACCAAAGGAACGCCAAGAAAGCGGTCTCAACTTATTTGATTTGTAAAAATTACTGATCAATATAAAAGTTTGAGTCATCTTTTTTGATTCATCTAAAAGGTAGATGTATTCATTCTGAGATCTTCTTAGGGGTTACTATACTAATGACTACTTTTATTGTAGTGAGTAGTCAAGTGATTAGCAGGGGACAATCTCAATGGCGTAAAGTCATTGAGATTGTCCCTTTCGATAGGTCCATACTTCTTTGCATAGGGGAATACTTCTTAAGGTCCATACTTGTTTACATTGAGATATAGATCTTTACATAGGTCAATGCTTCTCAACATAGATGCATACTTTTGTAAAGTAAAATAATTCAGAATGTGAGAGTTTCTTTGGCCGATTAACAAAATGTTCTATGGACGTTCTTGGATAGGTATCTCAATAGAACAGTTTATTGTAATAGATAGATTCATACGCTTTAATAAAAAATGCATCAAACTCTCCTGAGGAGGGATGAGTCCATGAAACTATAAAAAGAGTCTGGGCTTGGCTTCATGAAGTTTAATTTTTCGTGCGCATCCCCCAAAGAAGGTGAAATTTAATTGTGAAAAGTGGACTTTGGTCGTGTAAAACTGGAATTAAGCTTTTCATTTTACATAAGTTTTGTGCTTCACATAAACAAGTTTACATTTTACACATTTTATATTGCATTTATATGTCCAATATTTAACATTAAATAATTTACAATATATGTAAACTGTAGTATATTAGTTACGAGTGGTATTTAGAGCGAGCTACAAAAGACAATCATTCAGACGATTGCTAAATGAAGGGGAGGAGAACATTATGCTAATACCTATCCTAATTATCATTTCTAATATTCTATTAATTTTCTTAGGGATTTTTATCGTATCCAGATTCCAAACTTGGTTTGCAAAGCAAAGATTAAAAATCATATCAATCTTTATTATTTTGGGGATTTGTATCTATTCCGTTGGCTACCTAACAAAAAGCCAAGGCGCTTTGGATTACATCTCCTCTGGACTTATGGCAATTTTTAGTACAGGAAGGATGTTTGTATTTGAAAATGATATCTCCTCGTTTGAGTCCAATGTCATACCAATGTATCGAATGTTCTTTGGTCTAATCATGACCTGTTCTATGTTAGCAACAGGTATGATTATATTATCCTTATTAGGATATCGTGTTATGAGTAAACTTCAGATTAATTTTGTTCGACATTTTGTTCATAAAAGAAAGGTATATATCTTTACGGATCTAAACGAGAATAGTTTAAACCTTGCAAATGATATAAAAAGAAATAATAAAAAAGATATTGTTATTTTGTGTGTAGATGGAGCTTCTAATTCAGAGGAATGTACGAGATACGAAAAGGAAGCTTCAGCTGCGCATCATTTAATTTATACAAGCTACGACGCCAAGGATAGGATTAACTTGTGTTTTAGATTTAAGAAAAGTAGAACCTTCATTTTTGCAATTCATGAAAATATATATGATAACATTTTTCTGCTCGAACAATATGCTCAAAGATATCAAACGAATAAAAAGAAGAATTGGGATGTAAGCATGTATGTTTTTTCAGATTATGATTTCTGTGAAGATATATTTTACACGGAAAATATTTATCCCTTTGATCTTCATATCATAGATACGAAGGACTTGATATCCCGACAGTTATTCCATCAATTTACTTTAATTAGCACGCTTGGTAATTCCAATGTTCTTACGGTTTGTGTCATCGGGTTTTCTGAGATTTGCGAACATCTATATAGAAATATTATTTATCTGGGCCAATTTGATGGGATTCAATTAAAGTTGCTATTAATTGATCAGGATATCAGAGATAAGACTGCAGTATTTTTTCAAACGAATAGTGAAATTGAGAAATGTGTTGAAGTTACTTATGTTGATGTAAAAGTTGCTACTGAAGAATACTATAAAGAATTAAAAAAGCATCTTCCAGACATCAATTGCATTATAGTAGCTGAGGATGATAGAAAGACAGTATCGGAGATCCGTCGACTTTGTAAACATAGTAAGGCAAAAACTAAGGTATGTGCTTATGGGAAAGATTATGAGAAGTATCAAGTGTTACTAAAAACTAACATGTTAAGTGATGTTATATGGTTTGGTTCATCAAAGGAATTATTTACAGAGAATTGTATCATAAATGAAGCCTTTGATCTCATAGCAAAACAGTGTAATAATTATTATAATCGAATCTATCATAGTACAAGAACATGGGAGGAAATCAGCCTTTTTGAAAAGCAATCCAATAGAGCATTAGCTTTGCATTTTCAGTCTAAGCTAAACTATATCGGTCTTAGATACGAAAAAAGTGGTAATATTACAGTTTATGAGGAGCGTTTAAAAGATGATAATATCTTTGAGCAGCTATCCAAGGGAGAGCATATGAGGTGGAATGCCTATCATTTTGTGAATGGATGGAGAACGATGACTGATTTTCATTCAGCGCAGCATAAGGATGGAATTCTCAAATTACATAGTTGTTTGGTTCCATGGGATGAACTTGATCAGTTAAGTTCTGTATTTCATAAGGATTTTAAAAAATCAGACGAGAGCTTGATTCAAAATCTTGGATTAATTTTATCCTCTGTAGGATATGGTATCACAAACTATGAAAGATAAGAGGAGTAACCTTGAAGGGATGCTTATATGTGAAGAAAGAAAAGCAAGGTGAATTGCAGTAATATATAAGCGGAGAAATTTTTGTTTTGAGTAATGTAAGATTAGAGAAAAGTGAGATTAGAGCGATTAGAAAAAAGAGCACTAATAAAAAAAACTTTAGACATGAAAAGAGTAATAAGAAAAAGAGTAATTAGAAAAGTGGAACAATTAGAAATTTTAGTAATATCATCTTGGAGCAAATTTATCTTCAATTGGATTGGCATCACAAAATAGGAAAGACAAGAGAAGTAGCATCGAAGAAACGTATTACGTTTGATAAAGAAAAATAAATAAAGGGGTGATTATATCTTGGAAGAATACTGGTATTTAAAAAAATAACCAAATAAGAACAGTTCCATATTTAGTCAAAATATTATAGTTAGGAGGCTTGTATGATTAAACGACCGTTGCTTGGTATGGTGGTGTCACTGATTATTGGA
>JAEZKD010000096.1 GCA_023415655.1 Bacillota bacterium
ATGTCGTTCACTTTGTATTGACTTTTTTTAATATATATATAAAATAGAACTATGCGGATATGGTTCAATGGCAGAATGCGAGCTTCCCAAGCTTGAGATGCGGGTTCGATTCCCGTTATCCGCTTAACAGAAAAGGAAGTATAGCCCTGGTTTCAAGGGCTATACTTCCTCTTTGATTATGTGATACATATAAGTGCGTCGGGAAGAATAAAAGCGCGAACCTATTGGTAAACGTCTTTTATTCTTCTGGCGTGATTCCGAGGTTTTCGGAATCACGCTTTTCCCGTTATCCGCGTGGAAAGTTGTGGATGCAACAAATAGTTAAATAGTCGGGCTACCATTTGTCTATCATTCAGAATATTTATTCTGTTTGAAAACTTCATCGATTTACCTGATCATAATATTAAAAATCCCCAATCTATACTGAAACAAGAAAATTTGAATTATCGTCTTATAACAACTACTCAGCAAATTCTTTGATTTATCATGAATTACTGGCTTGAAAAAGCCAATTTTCTGAATTGAAATTATTCTATAATAAATATAAATAGTTTATTTTACGTATAGAGTTGGGACATGGACCATCCCGATTTTATAAAGCTAAAGTAATTAAACTTTTTACTGCCTCAATGTAAGATTCTTTACTTTTAACTTTATAAACACTGATATAGGAAGGATGATGTATAGGAATAATACTCATGTTTCCTATCTGATACATTTTGTAATTATAATCCTTGAAATCATCAAATTCCATATGCATATTATTTTCGAAAGATTTAATAACATTCTTTCCAAGTAGAAATACTATCTTCGGCTTTAAAATTTCAATTTCTCTGAACAAATTAGTTATACACAAATCCATTTCTTTTCTTGTTGGATATCTTAACTTACCTTCTCCATCTAATGGTAAGCACTTTACTACATTAGTTTTATAATACTTACATTTCTTAACCTCTGTTTCAATTTCAGATATAAGCTCCCCTGATTTGGTAGAAGCAGATAACGGTGTATCCTCCATAACATTAATAACTTCTTTAGCAGATAACCCTACCCACATTACATCACATTCATCTACCTTATCCAATAAGGGTAGTTGATTATTGCACATATTACATTTTCTGCAATTAATTATTTCATTCAACATAATTACTCCATCTTACAAGTTGTTTGTTTTATAAATGTAATTATACAATATATCATCAGCACATTCACTAAAATTTTTAAAGTAGCTATTAAATAGAGACTTTTTTGTCATACCTGTCAGGATTATATTTTCTTGAAAAATTATTTTATCATACTTCTTATCAACAAAATTATTGTATAGTTCAGTACCATGGTATGGTTTATATTGAAACACGCTTGTCCGAAAATCTCCCATCAAATGCTTTGAACTCTCTTTTAAATAACTTGCCAACAGATAACTATCTTCCATATCTTCTTTTGTTTCTGTCGGAAATCCATATATAAAATACCCCTTAATGTTGATTCCAGCTTTAAGAAGCCTATAAATTATTTTCTTTACTTCCTCTGCACTTCCATTCTTCTTTATTAATTTTCTTATTTTATCTGAGCCTGATTCAATCCCAATAGACAGCTCAAGGCAACCACTTTGCTTTAGATTAATCATACTGTCATCATCAGTATTTGAGAATGACTTAATGTGTGCCATTGCCCTCCACCTTATTCCAATTTCGTTAAATATTTTAATTGCTTCATTTATTTTTTTCTTGTTTCTCAAAAATAAGTCATCTAAGATTCTTATGCATTCTACGGAAGGATCCATCGAGATAATTTCATTGATTTGCTCTAAAATTGCTTCTGAAGAAAGCATTCTAATATCACTTTCAGTGTTAAGACTTTTTGCCGCTCCACAAAATGCACAGTCATAGATACACCCTCTCGAAGTAATAATAGCCTTTTCTTTAAAGCCAAAGTGATTTATTATATCTGTTTCATTTAGTAGATTTCGATTCAAATGGATATTTTCCAACTTATCAGGATAGTACTTGGATGATGCGTCTACCTTGTATACCTTTCTATAATCTATACATATCATAGGTTTTTCACTCACAGTATCAAGTATTATGTCCGAAGTAATGTAATCACCTTCACCAATTACTACAATTATCTCGTTTTTCGTATTCCATGCTATAATATCTTTATATACATGCTTAGCGCATTGCCCACCAATAATAAAACGGCAGTTATACTGATATGATTCAACAATTGATCTAACAATATCAATATTTATTGAAAATACATTAACCCCTATTACTTCAGGTTTAATTTTATGTAATTCACAACATATTTCATCTAAATTCATACCTTTTTGTATAGTATCTAATACCGTCACTTCGATACCATTTCCCTCCAGGTCCGATGCGATATATCCCAATCCAAAAGGGGGCAAGTATTCATTAGTAGCCTCTGTATTATTATCTTTGTAAATAGGTGAATTAACTAGAACAACCATTATAAGTCACCTCCCTGGTTTTTATTTTTTATTAGTTTCATTATATTAGATTTTATAACTTTTACAGAGTTTGAAATTTTTTTATCTGTGTCAATAAACTGAACATTATATCTTTCGTTTGATAAGTATTCTGCTGCTTTTATACTTAGCTCCAATTCATCTTTACTAGTATACTCTCTCTCAAATCTTGTTAAATTTTCTCTTGCAGCTAAACGATTATATAATGTCTCTTCTTTTGCCCTCAAGATGAAACAAATATCCGGCTTTAGTATAGCTGTATTTATTCTCATAACATCATCCACACTTAATCCATCAAGAACCTGTAAAATTAGCGATGAAGCTATATATCTGTCGCATAAAACAATTACTCCTGTAGCTAATTGTGGTAATACTTCCTCAGTAATATGATTATGTCTATCAGCAGCCA
>JAEZKD010000124.1 GCA_023415655.1 Bacillota bacterium
TAAATGCAGCCTCTGTGGATTATATGAAATATTATGCAGTATTCTTTTCGAATGAATTATGTTACAATGGGAGCGTTAATTTAAAGTTGTTAAGATCTATTTCATAATAGAAAAAGAGGTGGTACAAAATTTGTGCCAAGCAAAGCTAAATAATGTAAGCTTTATTAACAAAAAGTATACTGGTAAAGAGTATTAAATAGCCGGAGGTACCGAATGAAAACAAGAATTTATGAGTCATACAAAATGAAGAATGGAAAAAGAATTGTTCAGTCTAGATCACTATCAGAGTGGCTTTTCTTTGGAATGATCAAATGGATATTTAAAGCAATATTTTTCTGTACTTTCTTTTGGATTATTATCCCTGTCAAATTACTAAGAAGAAAATAGAGGAGTACCTATTATGAATTATGAGAATCGTAATTGTAATAGGAGAAGACAATGTTCAACTGTTGAAATTAGGTTGTCGATATAGAAAAATTCATATTGTGTAATTGGAAGAATTACATTTTAGATGGATGAGAGCAAAATGTTACGAATAAAATATGATAGCCAATGCATTAATTACTATAAATAGAAAGCCTTGTATTTACACAGGCTTTTTTTTATACACGTTAGATTCGCGAACTTTACTTCAATCATTTATGTATAGTATAGTTTAGCTTAATTTTAATAAGTTGGAAGAAATTTCATCCTATAGTTGCATAATACAACTGTTGTATGTTATAATAGAAAAAAATAGAAAAGAGGTGGCTAACTATAACTCATGGAAGCGAAGTATTAAGAGAGCTGTTACGAATACTGGTAAGAAATTTAGGTATTCTAGAAAAAAGTGATGCCTCATGCTGTGGTGTAACTATTTCACAATGTCATGCTTTAGTCGAGATAGGAAGGTCCCAAAAGATTTCATTGATTGAACTTGCAGATTTACTGGGGTTGGATAAAAGTACAATGAGTAGAACTATCAGTAATCTAGTCGATGCAGATTTAGTGGCAAGAGATATTGATTCAGAAAACAGGCGTTATATTTCATTACAATTAACAGAAAAAGGGATTGAGGTATTTAAAAACATTGAAGAAAGCATGAACGATTATTACTCCAGTATATTTAGTTCGATTCCCGATAATAAAAGAGAGCAAGTTTTAGAAAGTCTGCAAATATTAGTTCAATCAGTAAAAGATAAGAAATCCTGTTAGTTGAACCTCAGTTATATTCGGTTGAAAAGTGATTAAAAGTATTGCAAAATCAAAAATGTTAAGAACACATGTGAAAGTATGAATTAGGATGCATTAGACGGAGCATTTGCTGGTGCTTATGTTATACATATAAATGAGAGGAGAAACCATGGATTATATAATAGATACAATGAAGGACACTGACTGGCAGCAAGTTTCCGATATTTACTTGGTGGGGATAAAAACAGAAATAGCAACTTTTCAAAATGATGTGCCAGCCTGGGAAGAATGGGATCGTGGACATAATAAAGAATGTCGTTTTGTGGCACGTGCAGAAGATAAAATATTAGGCTGGGTAGCATTATCCCCTGTTTCAAGTCGGTGTGTATATGCCGGAGTTGCTGAAGTCAGTATTTATATCGGAGAAGAATACAAAGGAAGAGGAGTAGGAACCGCTCTTCTTAATCATTTGATACAGCGTTCAGAAGAAGAAGGATATTGGACTTTACAGGCAGGGATTATTAAAGAAAATCTACCAAGTAGAATGTTACATAAAAAATGCGGCTTTCGAGAGATTGGTTACAGGGAACGTCCTGGTAAAATGAATAATGGAAAATGGCATGATGTTATTCTTATGGAACGAAGGAGTAGCAATGTTGGTAACTAACCATATTAGGGAGGAATTTTATGATAGAAATAGCTGTTTTATTTTTCATACTTGTATTTATATCTGCAGTAATTACCAAACAGAATACTTCTTATGAAGAATTCTGTAATCTAGAATGTTGGAGCAGAAGAAACCCATGTTGTAAAAAATAATATAATTTACCTGGTATTTTGAAGTCAAAATACGAAGCTCTTTAAAACAAATAATATGTTTTAAAGAGCTTTTTTGCGATTATGGGAATAAAGAAGTAAAGAAGTAAATTCGTAGATGTAATAAGCCCAAAATTCCAACGTGTAATAAAAGAATATACCCAAATCAAATTACATCTATATTGATTAATGTCTATATTTAAAAAGAAATAGTTATTCATTTTTATTATTTAATTTCATAATATGTAATCATCCTTCTTCGATAGCATATAATATAGATATGAATATATATCAAAGTAAAAATATTCTATTTTTTATAGTAAAATAGATTGACAACATTGATATATATTAATATTCTATATATAGATAACCGTCTATATATAGTGAAGTTTTAAAGGAGGAAATCATGAGTTTCTACGAAGATAATTACAAATTAATAAAAGCAATTTCAGACCCAAATAGATTAAAGATTCTTGATATTTTATCATGTGGTGAGCAGTGTGCATGTGATATTTTAAAATTATTCGACTTTTCACAACCAACTTTATCACATCATATGAAGTATTTAATAGACTGCGGTTTGGTTGTAGGTAGAAAAGAAGGTACCTGGATGAGGTATCGTATTAATTTGGAACGAGCAAATCAGATGATGTATTTTCTTATGGGTATATTTACACCAAAAGAGTACTGTATCTGTAAAGAATGCAATCATCCAAATTGTAATTGTGACATAAAAAAGGAGGAATCAGTGAACGAATAAATCTAAGAGGTATATGTTTATATTAATAATTGAAAGAAGGTTGTGATCATGAGCAAAGACAAGACACAAGGAATTTCATTCTTTGAAAAGTACTTAACCATTTGGGTTGCACTTTGTATGTTCATTGGAATAATAATAGGAAAGTTTTTCCCTGGTATACCATCATTTTTAGAGAAAATAGAATTTGCGGGGCAAAACATAGCAATCGCAGTTTTAATCTGGATTATGATATACCCTATGATGTTAAAAATTGATTTCAAATCAATTAAAAATGTAGGGAAGCACCCAGTAGGTATTCTGATATCGAGTGGTGCTAGTTGGCTAATAAAACCCTTCCTTATGTTTGGATTGGCATCTTTATTTTTTCAAGTAATCTTTCGTTCTTTTCTACTAGCAAACTTTGCACAGGATTTTGTTACTGGCGCAGTATTATTAGGAACAGCACCTTGTACAGCTATGGTATTCGTTTGGAGTACTTTAACAAAGGGTGATCCCGCACATACATTAGTTCAGGTATCAGTTAATGACTTACTTATTTTAGTATTATTTGTTCCAATTGTCCAACTATTACTTGGTGTCACCAATGTTCATCTGCCATTAGATATTCTTATATTTTCTGTAGTTTTATTTGTAGTTGTACCATTAGTTGGAGGATTTCTCTCGAGAATTCTAATAATAAAGAAAAAGGGAGAGGTATATTTTACGGAAAAATTTATTCCCAAATTTGAAGGTGTGACAACTTTAGGATTATTGCTAACTCTGATTATTATTTTTTCTTTTCAAGGTGATATTCTTCTAGAAAAACCTCTTTATGTATTATTGATTGCAATACCTCTTATTCTGCAGAATGTTATTTCTGCAAGCTTAACATATGTTGTATGTAAAGCAGCAAAGCTACCTCATAACATTTCAGCACCTGCATCTTTGATTGCTGCTTCTGACTTTTTTGAATTATCAGTAGCCGTTGCTATAGCACTTTTTGGTCCGGATTCCCCTGTTGTTCTAGCTTGTACAGTGGGTGTTCTCACAGAAGTACCAATTATGTTGTTACTTGTTAAATTTATTAATAAAACAAGAGCATGGTTCCCTACACCTAACTTCAGTGTAAATAGTGAAAAAGTTAGTTAATACCAATATAAAAACACTAACGGAGGCAACTCCAGTATTTGAAGCTTTACGGCTTGATGAAGATTTAAAACGTGCGAACATTAATTCAAAATGGTGGATTATTAATTCTTCTTTATATAAAACAGGAACGACGAATGCCATGTTATCTGCTAAAGCAAGCAATGAAATAGTATGGATGAATAAAGTTGATGACCATTCCAAGGGTAACTGTGCTGTTATTAGCTGGAGTGCTAAAGATATAAAGGGAGATAAACTACGTTATTATAAAACATTTAATTATCGATATATTGATTAGGAAGGAGTGAATAAATAAATGAATAAAATTCTATTAGATAATAAGAAACCTAAAGTTGCATTTGTATGTGTTCATAATTCATGTAGAAGCCAAATAGCAGAAGCACTAGGTAAACTTTTTGCCAGTGATGTGTTCGATAGTTATTCTGCTGGTACACATCTGAAAGACCATATTAATCCTGATGCGGTAAGACTTATGAAACAACTATATGGAGTCAACATGGAGGAGTTGCAGTACAATAAATTGATTGATGATATTCCAAGCCCAGATATTGTGATCACTATGGGATGTAATGTAAATTGTCCAATGTTACCATGTAAGTATCGTGAAGACTGGGGATTAGATGATCCTAGTGGTAAAAGTGATGAAGAATTTATGATAGTAATTCAAACAATTGAAAGGAAAATTAAAGAATTAATTGTTAGATTAAGTTAGTTAGATTAATCTATGAATTATCATCGACTAGACTATTGATTATAAGTAATTAGTTTAATTTGTATGATTATAAAAAATAGAAGAGTATGTATATCCCTTTTAAGTCGATCCTTACATGAAAGACATAAATATACAAAGCGGAGGATTATATCATGGAATACTCAATCATTTATCTGGAAAAGCAGAAAACTTGAGAACTTATATGCTTTAATACTGACAAAGGGCTAATCTCTTAGTAGATTAGTCCTTTAGCTTTCCCTTCACAGAATGAAGAAAGTACCCGTAACAAATTCCTATGAATTACGGTTGTAAATATTCATAACATCTTGTAAAATAAAGGAAAATGGATAGTTGATAAAATCCAATCAATACTTGGTGCTTGCAAAAATTTGGGGTAATAAAAGCAGATATTACCTTCTATCATAAGCTACCATAGAGTTTGTCATAGACATTTAAATAGCGTATTGAAAAAGCTTGTTTAAGGTAATTACCTTAAACAAGCTTTTTCAATGGGGAGTCATTTATTTTATATATGAATCTTGATATCGTTCTGGTAAAGGCCTGTCTTCTAAATGTTTGAAATCAAGTAATGTTTGTTTACCATTGGAATCTAGTTGGATTGAAAGTATGTCTTTCCCTATTGGTATGTGGGGACCAATATATGGGTTGACTTCTATGTTTATATTAAAGAGCCAGGTACGATCCCCATTTGGACGACCAAGACTAATTATTTTGATCGTAGATGAATCGTAATTAGGAGAATCTATTATAATATTCTTATAGTATTCTATTAAAGTTTCCTGGATGGTTGGGGCAAGAGCTGAAATGATAATATCCTCATATAATATATCCTGTTCACTTTTATCTATTTCTTTTGCATAAATATTATTAAATGAATATCCTACGGAGAAACAAAATATCGTAGCTATTAATAGAATAGGAATTATTTTTTTCATGTGTTCACTCCTTTTCAATGTTTATAACTTATATTATATTGTTATTGCATAATCCTATTCATAGTTATATTTAATTTTACATGTGTAAAATTGTAGTATATTGAGTATTTTGAATATCTTCTGACAGAGAGCCTATTCTTAAGCATATGAGATGACAATTTGGATATAAAGAGAATTCCTCACATTGAGAGTAAGTGAAGATATGTATTTATTGGGAATATGAATCCGGAAAAAAACTATCGAGCTGAGAGTTGAACCTGGAGATACAATTATAACGATAGAAGTTACCTGTCTAACAAGAACCACGAAACACCTATGCAAGATTCTTCAGGCAGTACACGAAAAAAACTCATGTTGAACATAGGTGGTTCGTTTCAGTTGATTGTAGGACTGATGAGATACATCCAATGACTAAAGATATGATTATGATGTGGGGCGTTATTTCAGAGATGGAACGTGAGATCATTTCTCAGCGTGTCAAATCAGGAATGAAAAAAGCTGTAGTCAAAGGAAAGCAAGTTTGCAGACCTGAACTGACAAAAGATAATCTGCTGGACAAGTTTTGGAAATATTATCAGATTTATCAGGAAAATCAGATCACTAATACCGAGTTTGCTAGAATGATGCAGTGTACTCGTGCTACAATCTATAAATTCATATCATTGGATTGAAGCAACGTTCTATATTTTTGTACGTAATTCAACTATTTTAGCAGAACCTATTTCTACTTTTCCTTCGTTGATGTGCTTTTCAAGTCTTCTTATTTCTCTTTCTTTTTCTGCGAGAGCAGCATGCAAATCCTTATTTTCTGCTTTTATTAGCTCAATGTCAACATCTCGTATCATCATCTTGGAAAGCTGCTCTTGATAATGACTTTTTTCTAACTGAAGGACATCTATCTTTGTGTAAGGATTTGAGGCAATATATGAGGTTGTTACTTGTTCAATATATCTTTTTAACAGCTGACCGTGATTATACATAGTAGTTCTGGAAGCGCCTACTTCTGTAGAAATGGATTTGATGGAATAATCAAGTTCTTTAAGTGTACGTTCCGCCTTTTTTTGCTTATCGACAATATAAAGAATGGAGACAGTTATCTTTGTAAGCCATTCTTTCATGTATGGTTTCAGTG